>NZ_JAIHAP010000028.1:0-23677 GCF_020054775.1 Thermosipho sp. (in: thermotogales)
TTTCATCCGTATCGCCTCCTGGTTTTTGTGTGTGGTTAATTATATATTATCAGGAGGCGATATTTTTTCAACCTCTATTTTTCCTTACAGGAATTCTCGAATTTTTATTTTATACATATTAGATAAAACATAAATTTTTAGAATTGTCAAGTAATATTATAGCACTTTTTAATGTTTGTATATCAATATTTTTATGGTATCATTTCATTTAGGGAGGTGTGATTATCTCGGAGAGAATATTTGACCCTGAGAAATTACCAAACGATGTTTTAACAATAAGGCCACAAAAATTAGAAGAATATATAGGGCAAGAAAATATAAAGAAAAGGCTTAAATTAGCTATAAATGCTTCTAAAATAAGGAAGGAAGCACTTGATCATGTTTTATTAGTAGGACCACCTGGTCTTGGAAAAACAACACTTGCACATATAATCTCAAATGAAATGGGAACAAATATTCACATTACAAGTGGTCCCATTTTAGAAAAGCAAGGTGATGTTGCTGCAATATTGAGTAATTTGGAATATGGAGATATTTTGTTTATTGATGAAATACATAGAATGAATAAATCAGTGGAAGAAATTTTGTATACTGCAATGGAAGATTTTCAAATTGATATTTTAATTGGAAAAGGGCCTTCAGCAAGATCAATTAGAATTGATTTGCAACCTTTTACACTTGTTGGAGCTACTACGAGAAGTGGATTATTAAGTTCACCTTTAAGAAATAGATTTGGATTGATTATGGAGTTAGATTTTTATACGGTAGAAGAATTAAGTTTAATAATAAAGAGGGCATCAACTGTTTTAAATGTTGAAATTGATGAAGATGCTGCACAACTTCTTGCAAAACGTTCTCGCGGGACTCCAAGAATTGCGTTAAGATTATTAAGAAGAGTTCGTGATATGAGCACTGTAACAGAAAAGAAGAAAATTGATGTAATGATGGTAGAAGAAATAATGGAGTTATTAGGGATTGATAATGAGGGGTTAGATGAGGTAGACAGAAAAATATTAACGACAATCATTGAAGTTTATCAAGGTGGCCCTGTAGGCTTAAAATCATTGGCTGCTTCAGTGGGACTTTCAGAGGATAGTATTTCCGAAGTTTATGAACCATATCTTTTACAAAGTGGATTTTTAGCAAGAACTCATAGAGGAAGAGTAGTAACTAGTAAAGCATATAAACACCTTGGTTATAAAAATGGGGGTGGATTGTTTGATGAGTGAAATTTATAAAAGGTATATGGAAGTTGTAGATTCAATTAAGAATAAATGTAAACAAATAGATAGAGACTATAGTAAAATTAAATTAGTAGCTGTTAGTAAAACGTTTCCGGTTGAAGTTTTAAAAGAGGCATATGATTCAGGAATAAATATTTTTGGTGAAAATTATGCGCAAGAGCTACGTGATAAATCAAAGGTATTAAAAGATTATAACATTGAGTGGCATTTTATAGGAAGGATTCAGATTAATAAGTTAAAATATATTGTACCTGTAGCAAGTTTGATACATTCTGTATCAAGAATTGAGGAAATTGAAGTGATAGATAAAATTTCTAAAAAATTGGGGAAAATTCAAGAAATATTAATACAAGTCAATGTTTCAGGTGAAGAGACAAAATCTGGAGTAAAGCCTGAGCAGCTTATTGATTTAATTGAAAAATCTAAATTATACGAAAACGTAAAAGTTATTGGTTTAATGACGATGGCACCTTTTACAGATAATGAGGAGATAATTAGGAATGTTTTTAAAAAAGCAAGAGTATTAAGGGATAATGTTTCAAAAGAATTTCCTGATGTAGTAGAACTGTCAATGGGAATGTCGAATGATTATTTAATTGCTTTGGAAGAAGGAGCGACTATTTTAAGAATTGGTAGTAAAATTTTTGGTTCAAGAAAATAAAGAGGGAGGGAGCTTGTAAAATGTTTATATTAGGTAATTTTTTAATTGGTCTAGGATATTCATTAAGGGTTTTAATAAATATCGAAATGTTCTTTATTGTAATTTCTGCTGTTTTGAGTTGGTTTAGTTATTATTCTAATGTGCAAAGTATTTATTATTATTTTCAATCGATTGCAGACATTATTGAAAAACCAATTAGAAAACTTATTCCAAGAATTGGACCTGTAGATATATCACCAATGGTAGCAATAGTTGTTTTGGTTTTTTTTGATAGATTTTTAATTCAAAGTATAATTGAATTGGGGTATTATATAAAATGAAGCATTTAGGTATATTTTATAAGCCGGAGCTTTTTGGCAAAGCAGAAAGTTTAAAAGAATTGCTTTTAAATGAAGGTTACATAGTAGATTATTGTGAATCAAGTGAAAGAATAAAAAACAATAAAGTTGATTTAACAATTGTATTAGGTGGAGATGGAACTTTTTTAAAGGCATCCCATTTAGTTAATAATCCGTTAGTTGGTTTTAAAGGTGGAAGATTAGGATTTTTATCAAGCTATACTGTTGAAGAGTTTGACAAATTTTTAAAAGATTTAAAAAATAATAATTTTGTATCAGATGAGAGGACTTTTTTAAAAGTTAGTGATCTAAACACTTTTTGTTTAAATGAGGTTCTTTTAGTTAAGGATCCGGACCAAAAAATGGTGGATATAAAAATTTCTTTTCAAGATGGTGAATTGTTCTTTCATGCAGATGGAATAATGCTGAGTACTCCAACTGGTTCAACAGGATATTCATTATCTTTAGGCGGCCCTATTTTATTGCCAAACACAAAAGCTTTTGTTATTACACCGGTTGCACCGCAGTTTTTAGCTTCAAGAAGTATTGTTATACCTGATAATGAAAAAGTTAATATTGAAGTTGATAAAAGAGTAAATTTAATAATTGATGGAGTAAATTTTGGTAAATTTAGCAAAATTACGGTTATGAAATCAAAGAAAAAAATTTCAATTTTAAGGCCAGTAGATTATGATTTCACAAAGTCTATAAAGGAAAAATTGGGTTACGGTAAAAAAATTTTATAAAAAGGTGATGTATATGGATTGGATATTGAGTGAAAATGTTGAAGAATTGAAGAAAATGGTCTTAAAAGAAGGTTGGCTTGTAGAAAGTTTGTTTAATCAAGTAATCAATGCTTTGAAAGAAAGGGATGAAAAAGCTTCAGTTGAGGTGTTAAAAAAGGAAAACGAGGTAAACCTAATGGATCTGAAGATAAGAGAAAAAGCATTAATCATACTTTCTACTATGATGCCAATGTCAAAGAACTTAAGAATGGTAACAGGAAGTTTTATAGTTTCGGGGTATTTTCAAGAAATAGCTGAAAAAACTACGGACATTGCTAATATGGTGTTGGAGTTAATAAAGGAGCCTCAATTAAAACCTTTAATTACTATTCCTGAAATGGCGAAAATATCTATAGAAATGTTAAGAGAAAGTATGAGAATGTTTGCAGATAATAATATTTATGGGGCTGAAACAATTTGTGAAAAAGATGCTGATATAGACAATTTTTATGATGAGATTAGAAAAGAATTAATGGTATACATGATGGAAGATCCAAAATATGTAAAAAGAGCATTAATTTTACTGGAAATTTCTCAAAAGATAGAGGAAATTGCTGATCTTGCAACTAAAATAGTGGAGGCTGCTTCTTATATAATTACAGGAAAACAATATAAATGTTTTAAAGACAAGTTACATACAATTGATAGTTTGGAAAAGGATGGGGGAGTTAATTGAAAGTATTAACTAAATATATTTTGAAACTTTCATTAGGCCCATTTTTGATGGGAATAGGAGCTTTTATTGTATTTGCAAGTGTTGAACTATTATATCAACTATCGGATATTATTGTAAGACATAGGGTGGGTATTTTAAAATTATTTGAATTGATATATTATAACTTACCATATTTTGCATCATTAGGAATTCCTGTAGGAATTTTATTTTCTATTTTTTGGGTGTTATCACAATTATATAGCTCAAAAGAGATTACAGCTTTTTTAGTCCACGGTATTCCATCACGAAAATTAGTATATCCTTTCTTAATTTTGTCTATAGTTTTTGGAGCAGTTTCATTTTATTTGAATGATCAGGTAGTTCCAAAATTTAATCAGAAGGCAATGGAAACAATATCAAAGTATGTCTATAAAAAGCCGGAAGTTACTATTAAAGAAAATGTATTAACCAAGATTGATGAATCTCAATACTTTTTTGTAAAAAGGTATGATCAACAGCAAGGGATATTATATGATGTTGTTTTGTTTCAAAATATGCAAAGTGAAGAAAGAATAATTACAGCTAAAAAAGTCGAAAAAGAAGAAAATAGTTGGTACTTAATAAACGGGAAAATGTACGTAACGGATAGAGATGGATTTATGAAGTTAGACCTTAGTTTTTCAAAGATAAAGCTAGATTTGAAAGATGATTTGGAGAGTTTAATGAGGGTTGGCAAATCTCCAAGGGATATGACAGGAGAGGAATTAATACAAAAAATAAAGACATTTAAAAAGTTAGGAGTTGATCCTTCTCCCTGGATAGTAGAGCTTCATGGAAGGTACGCTAATTCAGTCGGGCCTTTTATAATAGTAATACTAGGTGTTCCTCTATCACTATTATTTGGATTGAAAAGTAAGTCTTGGAGTGTTATTTTTACTTTTGTAATTGTTGTTTTGTATCAAGGCTCTGGAGCATGGCTTTCTGCAATGGGGAAAGAAAATTTAATTAATCCGGTTCTTGCTGCTTGGTATCCTGATCTCTTATTTGCGATTGTAGGATTCATTCTTTTTGCTATGTTAGATACACCTGTGGCCTATAGAATTAGAGAATTGATAGCAAAATTTTTAGTGATATTTTTTGTTTTTTTTATAGGTTCAAATTTATACTCGAAAGATTTGACATTGGATGCATCAAGTATTGAATATAATACTTCGTATATATATGCAAGCCAAAATGTTAACATATATTGGGAAGATATATCATTATTTTCTGATGAAGCAACTGTATTCTTAATCGATGATAAAGTAAAAGTTTTAGAAGCAGAAGGAAATGTTGTTTTAAGAAGAGAAAATAAGGAATATTATTCAAATTATATGAAATACTTTTTTGATAATGATGATATTTATATAGTTAAAGTAAAAGGTGTTGAAAAGTATAAAAAAAAAGGTAAAGATATAGATCTGTATTTTAATTCTGAATTTACCCAAAAAAGTTCTGAAACAGTGTTAATGAAAGAAGCTTACGTAACAACATGTGAACTTGAAAATCCACACTACAAAATTGAAGCATTAAGGGTTTATGTTTACGATAACAAATTTTTAATTGCTGAGAATTCCATTTTATTTTTACTTGATATTCCATTATTTCCATATCCTGTATATTTTTTAAATTTGACTGAGGATGAGTTTCCTCCTTTTTCGTTTTCTCTGGCATGGGATGAAGATGGTGGATTTATAACACATCAAGAGTATAATCTTTATGTTAATGATTACCTTCTTTCTACTAAGATTACTACAGAAAATAAAGAAACTATTCCTCAATTTAGTATTTACAAAAAAGATGATAAGAACATAAAGTTTTCTATAGATTATGAGAAAAATTACATATACTTAGATTTGAAAAATTTAAAATACAATTCTAATTGGGTTACAAATAAGACGTTTTTTCATGTAGGTTATTCTCCTTTTTACTTTGAAGAATATTTAAATAACGGTAGTTATTATAAAAAATTTGGTTTAAATTTTGATCTTTATAGCAAGGGAAAAATGGACATCAACTTTTATTGGGATGGAAATAAAAGTAGAATTAATAATTCGTTTTCTATAATTAATGTTAAAAAAGATCTTTCCTTAGCAGAATTTAACATTCAAAATTTGAGTTTTAATAATTCATTAGAAAAATCAACATTTTTCACAGATGATAGTACATGGACATTATATCAATCTGGAAATTACTCTTTTTCATTTAAAAATAAGAGCTTTAGTACTAAATTCTACGGTAAAGTGTACAACGATACTTTTTCAAGTAATATTAGGCATACTTTTTCTTATCCTTTGAGCTTTGAGAATGAACTTGTCAAAGTATATGCTAAATATGGATTTGGAGCAAATTTATATAATGCAATTGTTGACAAGTATTATTTTAATTTGGGGTTATATGATATTTATGAGTTAAGTGGGAAGTTAAAATTTAAAGTGTTTGATATTGAAGCAAAATATGAACTAAGAGAAAATTTTCGAGATGAATCAACAAATACTGAATATAATAAATTGAGTAGTATTGTATATGTTAATACTCCTAATTTGAATTTTTCATTAAAACAAGGTTGGGACTTTTTAAATGAAAGAAGGTTGGATGATGAAATTTCTTCGAAGTTTTCTTTTATTGTTTTAAACGGTAAGATTGAACTTGAATCAAAAGCAACTTATGACAACGAAGAAAAAAAACTATCTCCTTATGATGTTTCACTATCTTATGTTAATAAACCTTTTTCTTTGATATATAGACTAAATACTAAATATTACGTTGGTGAACAACAGCCAATAAAAGAGCTAACTCATATTTTTACTTTTCAAAAGCTAAAAGGGAAGGTTGTCCAATCTATAGAGGAAAATTATGTGAAAAGCGCTTATATAAATGGAACTTTTTCTATAAATAATTATAAGAATACTTTAGAACTTTCATATGGTAGAACTTCTAAAGAAGCAACTCCAGAAGTTTATTGTAAGTATTCTTTAAAAAATCAAGAAAATTCTCTTGATTTATCATACAAGACTTCGACTAAAATGTTAACTTTGGGTTTTAACTTAAAGACAATAGATCCTGGGATTAGCTTTTATACGACATATGATATTAAGAATGAAAGGTTTAATAATTTGAAAGCGACATTAAGTAAATCTTTACATCACTGGGTATTTGAACTTTCTAGCGAATTTGAATTTAATCATGATCAAGTATTTAATTTTGATGATGTGAAGAAATTGTCTGTTTTATTTTATATTAAAGAGTTTGATGATAAATTTTTAGGATGGGATTTTAAAGAAAATTCACCAAATATAGGTTTGTTTTAGATTGGAGGTTTTAATATGTCAGAAATTGTATATATTGAAAAAATGGCGTATGGAGGCAGTGGAATAGGAAAGTTGCCCGGTGGAAAAGTAATTTTTGTAGATGGGGCTTACCCCGGTGAATTGGTTGAAGTGGATGTTTTAAGTGAAAAAAGTGATTATGCAATTGGAAAGCTGGAAAAGATAGTTGAAAAAATTCCTGAGCGAAGAAATCCAAAGTGCCCTTATTTTAGAAATTGTGGTGGTTGCAATTTTTTAGATTTAAAGTATGAAAAACAATTAGAGTTTAAGAAAATGGTCTTTATGGATCAACTTGAAAGAATTGCTGAACTAAAATTGAATGATTTATATATTGAAAAAAGTCCTAAAGAATATGAATATAGGTTAAAGATGGAATATTCAATATTGAATGATTATTCTTTTGGTTTTAAAATGAAGAATAGTCATAAAGTTGTAAGTGTAAAAAATTGTATTATTGCTCCAAAAGTTTTTGACAAAGTACTTGAAAAATTGTCATTAACGCTCTCACATTTTAAAATACCTATTTATAATTTTAAACGTAAAAAGGGAATCTTAAAACACGTAGTGTTAAGATACTCGCCAAATGGAGAAGTGATGCTGATTTTTGTTACAAAGTCGGAGTATTTCAAAGAAGGTAAAAAAATAGCAAGTTTAATCAAAAAAGAATTTCCTTTTATAAAGTCAATTGTTCATGTAATGAATAGTAATGATAAAATAGTTTTAAGAGGTCCTTATAAGGTATTAAATGGTGATGGAGTAATTAATTATGAATTTAGTTGGGAAAAATTTCAAGTTCCACCAACTGCATTTTTTCAAAATAATTTTCAAGTTGCAGAGAAAATGGTAGAATTTTTAACAAAAAAATTAGATTTAAATGGTAATGAGGTTGTCTTAGATTTATTTAGTGGACTTGGGACATTTTCTTTAAGACTTGCTGCTTTATCAAAATTTGTTATTGCAGTTGAATCTAGTCATGTATCAGTAAAGGCAGGAAGGGCAAATGCAAATATAAATGGATTAAAGAATATTAAATTTATTGAAGCTGATGCGTTAGATTATTTAAACCAAGTGAATGAAAAATTTGATGTAATTGTTCTTGATCCACCAAGAACAGGGATTGGGACTGAAGCTGTAAAAAAAATATTGGAATTATCTCCTCAAAAAATTGGATACGTTTCATGTAATCCTACAACTTTTGCAAGGGATTTAAAATTACTACTTGAAAAGTATGAAATAGAAGATATAAGAATTTTTGACATGTTTCCACAAACTTATCATATTGAATCTATTGCTATTTTAAATAGAAAAAACAATCTGTGATAAAATATAAATAAAAGGGGTGGGATCTATGAATGTAAAAAGAGCTCTTATTAGTGTGTATAATAAGGAAGGAATAGTTGAATTTGCGAAAAAACTTTCTGAGTGGGGAGTGGAAATAATAAGTACTGGAAATACTGCAAATTTATTAGAGGAAAATGGTATTCCAGTTAATCGTGTGTCTGAAGTTACGGGTTTTCCAGAAATTCTTGGTGGCAGAGTCAAAACTCTTCATCCTAAAATATTTGGTGGAATTCTTGCAAAATTTGGTGATAGTAAACATATGAAAGATTTGTCTGATAATAATATTAAACCTATAGATATGGTTGTTGTTAATTTATATCCATTTGAGCTTGTTGCAAAAGAAACACGCAATGAGGAAAAGTTAATTGAAAATATTGACATAGGTGGTGTTGCATTACTAAGAGCCGCTGCCAAAAATTATAGAGATGTAATAGTTATTTCAGACCCTGAAGATTACGATAAAGTTTTAAAGAGTTTAGAAGAATGTGGAGATGTAATTCTTCATCAAAGAAGGATTCTTGCGTTAAAGGCTTTTTATAGAACGATGAAATACGATGCAGAAATTCATAGTGTCTTATCTGAATTATTTGCTTCTAACAATTTTGAGGAGTAAGAAAATGTATGGAATAGTTTCTGATCTTTATAGAAACATAGTTAGACTTAAGACTAATAATGGTGATATAGTGATTAAATCAAATAAAAAAATGCCTAAAGGTTTAAAAGTTGAAATAAAAAATATAGGGCAAGGTGATTATAAAGGTAAAATATTAATGGGTCCTTCTAAAGTTTTGCCGTCGTTGGATGCTATTTATTACTCTTCAATGATAACTGAGGATAGAAGTTTAGTTGAAAAACTATCATTTTTATTTGAAGAACTTTCCAAAAGAGTGAAGATTGATAGAAGTTTTTTAGAAAAATTTAAAAAATATTTTGAAGCAGGCGAAGTAGATGAGGATAATAAAGTGTTCGGAAACTATGTAAATTTATTAAGTGGAAGATATGGTTTTCGCTCTTTTGGGATGATTAAAATTTTTGTGGATAGAAAAGCAGAAGAATTTGTATTGTATTTTAAAGATAATGTTATTAAAGGAAAAGTGGAAGGTAATGATATAATTTTAAGTACCGATAAGATAATAGAAAATATTGAAGAATTAAAAGAAAGACTAAAGAAGTATTTTTTAAATGTTTATATAAAATATGAAAATTTCGAGGGAGGGATTTACGTTTAGAGAGAAATTAGCGGTGGCTTTGAAATACGACCCTAAGGTAGATTTTGTGCCTTTTGTTATTGCAAAAGGGAAAGAAGAAGTTGCTAAAAAGATTTTAGAGATTGCTAAAAAAAGTGGAGTCCCTATCGTAAAGTCTTCTGAGCTTGTAGATGAATTGTATAAATTAAAAGTTTTAGAAGAAATTCCAAAAAAGTTGTACTTAGCCGTTGCTGAAATTATTGTATTTTTAGAAAGCAGGTGATTTTTATGGCATTTAAAAGAGTAATTTTCTCATTTTTATTAATTCTTTCGGTGCTTTCTTTTTCAAATGTAAATTGGAGTATTAATATTAATTTAAATTTTGGAGCACCACAAAATATTCCTGATTATTCTATTTTAATTGATACGGGAGTATCTTTTGTAGATGTTTATATAGATGATGTTTATGCTGGACAAACAGATATTTTTGGGCAGTTATTAGTAAATTTTGACACTTCTGGTTATCACACTATTACTATTAAAGATGAAGATTATTTAAACATTTCAGTGTTAGTTTTTGTAGATAAAACTGGTAAATATTTAAAAATTCCATTAGTTGAAGCTGGAAAACTGGTTGTATTTTCAAACACTTATCCAGTTAATGTTTATATTAATGGTTATTACTATGGAACAATAAGAAGTATTGATGAAGAGATAAAATTACCTGAGGGAGAGCATTTTATTACATTTGAAAGCCCTGGTTATAATCCTATAACTAAAAAGGTATATATAAAATTTGAAGAAAAAAGTGCAGTTAATTTGAATTTTGAAAAGCTTAAATTAGAATTAAACATAAGAAGCAAAATAAATGAATTTTCACCAAATAATGATTGGTATATGGATAGATGGGAATTAGAAATTTATCTTTCTACTTATGCAACAGTTACAGTAGATATATTAAAAGATGATATCAAAATATTTGAAAGAGTTTTTTCTGGAAAGCCTTACTTGAATTTATTTACATGGGACGGTTCAGGGGCTAGTGAAGTTGGTGAATATTTAGTTAAAGTAATTGCTAATGATGGAAATGACGAAATTGTTAAAGAAACAAAAGTTTTACTAGATGATAAATATACGTATTTAAAGGAGATAGCTATAACTTCACTTATTATGATGTTTGGAACAATACTGTATTTTGTACTAAAAAAATAGAGGAGGTATATGAGTTGATAGATTTTGAGCTAAAACAAAAAATTGATGAGGCAAAGAAGAAATTTGAAGATATTATTAAGGTATTTCATCCGGAGAATAAGAGAAAAGAACTTGAAGAATTAGAAAAGCAAATGGGCGATTCTGATTTTTGGAGTGATCAAAGAAAAGCTAGAGAAATTTCTCAAAAGGCTCAAAGAATTAGAAAGATTATTGATGATATGAAAGATATTGAAGCAAAATTTGAAGATTTAGATGCTGCAATTGAATTATCAGACGAAGATCAAAGTTTTGTTGAAACTATTAAAGAAATGGTAGAAGAAATTGAAAAAAAAGTAAAAACATTCGAACTTGAATTGATATTAAATGGCAAATTTGATGCTAGTAATGCATATTTAACAATACACCCGGGCGCAGGTGGAACTGAATCTCAAGATTGGGCATCAATGCTTTTGAGAATGTATATGCGCTGGGCTGAGAGAAAAGGATTTGATGTACAGATTGTTGATTATCAACCTGGAGAAGAAGCTGGGATTAAAAGTGCAATGATTTATATAAAAGGTGATTATGCATATGGATATTTAAAATACGAAAGAGGTGTACACAGGCTTGTTAGAATTTCACCATTTGACGCAAATAAGAGGCGCCATACTTCCTTTGCATCAGTTAACGTTATACCTGAAATAGATGATGATATAGATATAGAAATAAATCCAGAAGATTTACGTATAGATACATATCGAGCATCTGGTGCAGGTGGTCAATATGTTAATAAAACAGAATCAGCAGTGAGAATTACACATATTCCAACAGGAATAGTTGTTACTTGTCAAACAGAACGTTCACAACTTCAAAATAAAGAAACTGCATTGAAAGTTTTAAAGGCAAGACTTTATCAACTCGAACTAGAAAAGCGGCAAAAACAACTTGAAGAAATTCAAGGCGAATTAAAAGATATATCTTGGGGAAATCAAATAAGGTCATATGTATTCCAACCATATACTATGGTGAAGGATCATAGAACTAATGTTGAAACAGGGAATATCGATGCTGTTATGGATGGAGAAATTGATATTTTTATTGAGAGTGAATTAATACATTTTGCAGGTATTAGAAATAAGCAATAGAGGTGGGGATTATGGCAAAGGTTTATGTTGTAACTTCTGGTAAGGGTGGAGTGGGAAAAACTACAATTTCAGCAAATCTAGGATGCGCATTAGCAAAAGATGGTAATAAAGTTTGTGTAATAGATGCAGATGTTGGATTAAAAAATTTAGATGTGGTTTTAGGGTTGGAAAATAGGATAATTTATACATTAATTGATGTAATAAGAGGAAATGTTAGTGCTAAAGAAGCGCTTGTAAGACACAAAAATTTAAAAAATTTATATCTAATTGCTGCTTCACAGATTGCAACAAAGGAAATGGTTTCACCAGAAGATATGATTAATCTGGTAAAAGAACTAGACGAAGATTTTGATTATATTATAATTGACTCACCTGCTGGGATTGAAAGAGGTTTTAGGAATGCAATTGCTCCATCAGAATATGCTATTGTTGTAACTACTCCAGAACTTCCTGCGATCTCTGATGCTGATAGAGTAATTGGATTACTTGAAAATAATGGATTTAATGAAGAAAATATTATGTTGATTTTAAACAAATATAAACCTCAAATGGTCAAAAAAGGTGACATGTTATCAGAAGCTGATGTAGAAAAGGCTTTAGCAATTAAACTTATAGGTGTTTTGCCCGATTCAAATGAGGTTATAATTTCTACTAATAAGGGAATACCGATTGTTTTGGAAAAAGATGAAGGAATTTCAAAGAATTTTGAAAATATTGTAAAGAGATTAAAAGGTGAAGAAATTTCTTTAGCAGAAGATATTCAAAATAATGAGAATTTTTTCAGAAAATTTTTGTCCTTTTTTAATAAGAGGTGAGTAAAATGTGGTTATTAGATGTTTTTAAAAGAAGTGAAAAAAGAAAACCTAGAGATGAGGCTCTCGAAAGATTAGAAAGTATTGTTAGCAGGCGAAAGGAAATAACACACAAGATCCCTGTTGAAGTATTTTCTAAGAATTCAGAAGAAATAAAAAAAGAAGTAGTACAGATTATTTCGAGAAAATTTAATGTTCCTGTTGAAAGGGTGAAAGTAGATTGTCAAGAAGAAGATGGTTACGTTGTAATTGTTACAAATATAAATTTCAAATAGCTCTTATAATTGGAGTGTTAATCTATTTGTTGTCTGGTTGTGCACTTACATTGGATAAGATAATTCCAGAAAAAGAATCAAATCAAACAATTAATTTTAATGTTTATTTTGAAGCTTATTATTCTACAAGTTTAAAAGATTTTTTTGAAGAAAAACTTGAAAAAAGTTTTACGCTTTCAGATTTAGATGAAATAACTGTGAAATTAAAAGTTAATGATTCTGATATATTTACTTTTAATCTTAAGGGAAAAAACAATAATGTTACCCCTCCAATAGTTATTGAAAAATCAAAAGATGCAATGGTGAAATATGATATTGAGGTAACTTATACTTTGAAAAGGGATTTAATTGATAGTACAGAAGTTGTCTTAAAAGATACAGGTTTAATAGATGATTTAAATTTATTAGACTTTCAGGAATTGAATTTAGTATTTTTTATCCATGATGAAAGTGGTACACCTACTTTAAAACCAAAGATTTTATATGAAGATAAAAAAGTAATTAAAGAAGGTATAGTTGAAGATGGAAAAATTTATTATGTTGAATCTAATAATGATTTTTATTCAATTTTGAAAAATGACAAAGTTAATGAGATATATGTGGATGCAGATTCTAATTTTAGTAACGTATACGTCTTTCCTTCTGAGTAAAATGATTACTAGGTAGGTGTTTGATTTGGGAAGAAAAAAAAAGAAAAATTTATTTAGATATATATATATTCTTTTTGTTTTGCTTTTAGTGTTTTTCTTGGTGGTTATACTTGCTAGTTCAATTATAAGATATAAAGTAAATTTAAATGAGTTAAATCAGGTTAAAAAGCAATATGAAGAGTTAAAAGAAAAGTATGAAAAAAATTTGATTATATATGAAAAATTAAAAATGTTAAGAGAGGGAAGGAAATGAGATATATTGTTACTACATCATACAATGCTAATAAAGAAATTGTAAGGTTGGCAAAAAATATAGCAGAGGAATTTAATGTAAAGTATATTAACAGAAATCATGTTTCAAAATACTTAAAAAGTGGAAAAATAGACTTTTATTATGTTGTAGATAAAAAAGGTATGTTGAAAATAAAATGGAAAGATGGAGAATTCTTTTTTCACCAAGGGATAGCAAAGATCAGGATGGAAAATATTAAGCATGGAGAAAGAGATTACCTAATAGAATCATTGAAGCCAGAAAAAACGGACGTAGTATATGATGCTACTTGTGGGCTTGCTTCAGATGCTATTTTAATTGCTAATTTTGCAAAAAAGGTAGTTGCTACTGAAGGGTCTGAGCATATTTATAGAGTTGTTAAATGGGGATTAAAAAGATATATTTCTGATGAAGAATGGATAAATAATGCTATGAAAAAAATAGAGCTTATACATGATAATTATAAAAATTTTGTTAGAAATCAACCTGATAATTCATTTGATATTGTATATTGTGATCCAATGTTTGAAAATCCAATATACGAGAGTAATTCTTTAAATCCATTGAGAGGTTTTGCTGTATATGAACCTTTGAGTTTGGAGGATCTCGAACATATGATTAGAATATCAAGAAAAAGAGTTGTTATTAAAACACTAAAAAAGGATAGTTTGTATGAAAAAATTAAAAATTATTTTTCAAAGGAATTTATTTCACGAAAAAGTGGAATAGTGTATGGTGTTATTAATAAATCGGAGGTGTAAGTTGATGGGATTTTTCGAAAAGTTCAAGCAAGGATTGAAAAAAACGAGAGAAAGTTTTTTTGGTAAAATGAAAAGTATCCTATCAGGAAAAAAACTCGATGATGAAACAAAAGAAGAGATAGAAGAGCTTTTAATATTATCTGATGTAGGCTTTGAAGCAACTGAGTATATTTTAAATAGAATTGAGGAGTTAAAGGGAGAAGATGCATATGAATCGTTGAAAAAAGTATTATTGGAAATACTTAATTTTAATAGTGAATTAAAAATAGAAAAAAAACCTTTTGTAATTAGTATGGTTGGTGTTAATGGTTCGGGAAAAACTACCACTGCTGGAAAACTTGCAGAATATTTTTCAAAGTCTGGAAAGTCAGTTGTGTTAGCTGCATGTGATACTTTTAGAGCTGCTGCAATTGATCAACTAAAGGTATGGGCGGAGAGAACATCTTCTACGTTTATTGCGCATCAAGAGGGTGCAGATTCTGCTGCCGTTGCATTTGATGCTGTAAGTCATGCTATATCTAAAGAGAAAGATATAGTAATTTTAGATACTGCTGGAAGATTACATACCAAGAAAAATTTAATGGAAGAATTAAGAAAAATTAATAGGGTAATTAAGAAGAAAATCGAAGATGCGCCACACGAAGTTTTATTAGTAATAGATGCTGTAACAGGTCAAAATGGTTTGCAACAGGCAAAGATCTTTAAAGAATTTGTAGATATTACAGGTATTGTATTGACAAAGTTGGATGGAACAGCAAAAGGTGGAATTGCCATTGCAATTGCAAAGGAATTAGGGATTCCTATAAAATTTGTAGGTTTAGGGGAAGGCGTTGACGATCTAAAACCGTTTGATGCTGAAGATTTTGTTAATGCTTTACTTGAGGGATGATTAGCATGAATGCATTATGGGATAAAAGTTATAAATGTCCAGTATGTGGAAATGAATTTTATAGTAAAAAAGTAAGGATCGATTCTATAAAGATTGCTAGTTATGATGAAGATTTAAAACCAAATTATTTGGATGTAAATCCTTTTTTATATGAAGTAGTTGTTTGCCCAAATTGCTTATATGCAGAGTACGAAAGTATATTTGAAAAAGATGTAAAAATAACAGAAGTTGAAAAAATAAAAAGTATACTTGGTAAGCTAAAATCGAAATTATCAAATGTTAAATTTACCGATGAAAGAGATATTGATACTGCACTTAAAGCTTATGCTATAGTAGTAATATTATCCACATTACTCAAAAAATATTGTAAACTTGCAGATTCTTATTTAAAGATTGCTTGGCTTTTGCGTGAAAAGGGCGGTGAAAAAGAACAAGAAGAAATATCACTTGCACACGCGCTTAAGAATTTTGAAAATTGCTATATGAATTCAGACATTTCTGACGGGAGAATGGAAGAAAAAATATTATTTTACCTTGGTGAGTTAAATAGGCATTTTGGGAATAAAAGTGAGGCAGTAAAATGGTTTTCAAAGTTGATGCAGAAATATAAAAACAGTTCTTCTTATTATGCAAAGGTAGGGAAAGATAGATGGCAAAGTATGCGGGAGTAATTTTGATTTTAATGTTTTTTTTGTTTTCGTGTAATTATGTTACATACGATCAGTATAAACTTTTGGAGCAGCGAGTTTATGGTATTGAAAACATAGTTAATGAACATGAAACAAGAATATCTTCATTGGAAAAACAATTTTATAATTTATCTCAAAGAATTGATACTCAGATTAATGATTTAAATAATAAATTAAGTGAAATAAATAATGCAGGTGATATTGAATATTTAAAAAATTTTACCCGAAAAATTGCAATTGAACTTTCAGATTTGCAAAATCAAATGAATAAAGTTACTTCAGAGATAACTTCATACAATCTTAAAACAGTTATTTACAGGTTGAATTATTTAGAAGGAATGGCGGAACGTTTAGAATTAAGTAAAGTAAATGATTTGTTAAATCAAGCGCTCAAAAAATATGAAACAGGATATAAACAGATACTAGACATTGAAAATAGATTATATGAAATGAATTTAACTGTAGATTCATTAAAGGAAACAGTTGATGAAATACAGTCGATAAGTGGAGAAGGAGTTACTCAAGATTCAATTGCGGTAAATCAGATTTTACAAAAGTTTGAAAAAATTCAGGACTTGGAAGAAAGATTAAACGATTTAAGTTTTAAAGTAGATAGTATTTCTTCGAAAGAAAATTTAGAAAGAGAACTCGCTACTATCAAACAAATTAGTTCTGAATTGAATTTTTTAAAGCAAGAGTTTAAAATGGAAGATATAGAAGATATATTAAAGTTGAGACAAGGTTATATAAATTATGTTATCAGGCCTGGGGATACATTATATATTATAAGTAAAAGATATAATTTAGGTAAGGATGGTGTAGAAAGACTAATCACGTTTAATGCTATTGAAGATCCAAATCGGATTATTCCAGGACAAGTAATAAAGATTCCTATAGATAACTTAAATGACTATGTTAGAGTACCTATTGACATTGAACCGGAAGATATATTAAGCTATTTTGGAGATATAAAAAGTGGTGCGACTAATCTTGGAATAGATATAAGTGCTGAAGGAAAAGATGTATATCCAATTTTACCTGGAAGAGTAACTGTAAAAGGTAATAACGTTTTATACATAGACCATGGAAATGGAGTTCTTGCTATTTATAAAGGGATAGAAACTGACTTTAAGGAGAATGATTGGGTTGTTTCAGAAAAATCAATAGGTAAAGTCCATGGAATTTTTCATTTTGAAATTTGGGTTGATGGTGAGCCTAAGGATCCGTTTAGATTTTTTTTCAAATATAAAGGAAAATTTGATGTTACCTTTTATACCCCATGGGATGATGGCAAAATTGTTCAACATCCAACTTTTAGATTAACAAGGATAGGAAAAATAGCCAAAGAGTGGCAAACTGTAGCTGTTGATTCAAGTTTAATTCCACTTGGAAGTTATGTATATATTCCACAATTAAAAAAAGTTTTCATTGCAGAGGATACAGGTAGTGCTGTGAATGGAAGAAGAATCGATGTCTACGTAGAAGAGGTTTCTCTTGCGAGAAAAAATAGTATTAAAAAATATGATGTATATGTTTTAGAGGTTGGAGGGAGTTAAAACGTGGCTGTTACAATGAAAAGTGATTATGCATTAAGATTGTTACTTTTATTATCTATTGAAAATAAGAGGATGAGTACATCAGAATTGATTTCAAAATGTAAGACAAGTATTCCATATGAATTTGCACAAAAAATTCTTTCCCAACTTGTAGCAAGCGGAATTTTGGAGTCATCAAGAGGTAAGTTCGGAGGTTATAAATTAGTAAAAGATCCAAAAGATATTACAGTATATGACATTGTTACTTCAGTAGATGATATTAGTTCAATGATAACTTGTTTTGTTCCACCTGATAAAATAAGTTTGGCACCTGAAATTTGCTCTGTAAATGAAGTTTGGGAAATTGTTATGAAAAGATTTAAACAATCGTTAAAATCTGTTACTTTAGAAGATTTGAAAGAATCGTATTTAAAAAAATGTGAAGAATTTGAAAGGAGGCAAAAATTATAAAAGTAGGTGTTGCCTTAAGTGGCGGTGTTGATAGTGCAGTAGCTCTATATTTTCTCTTACAAGAAGGATATGAGGTGACTGCCTATCATATGAAGACAGTGTTTGATGAGATATATTTAACAAAAAAAATTACACATAAGGTTTGTTGCAGTCCTTCAGATACATATGATGCTAAAAAGATTGCGGAAAAGTTTGGTGTAGACTTTAAAGTAGTGCATTTAGAAGATGATTTTAGAGAAATGGTTATTAATTACTTTGTTAGTGAATATAAGCGTGGTAAAACTCCAAATCCATGCTTTTTTTGTAATGATTGGATAAAATTTGGTGTTTTAATGGAAAAAATGTTTGAAGATGGTATGGATTATGTTGCTTCAGGACATTATGCAATAATAAAGAATGGTAAATTATATAAGGCTAAAAGCTATGAAAAAGATCAATCATATTTTCTGGCTTCTATAAAGAAAGAGAAGCTGAAAAAAATTATTTTACCTAATGGAGAATATACAAAGCAACAAATTAGGGAGATAGCTGAGAAAATTGGAATTCATGTTCATAACAAGGTGGATTCGCAAGATTTATGTTTTATACCAGATGGAAATATTTCTGAATTTTTGAGAGAAAATAATATGGAATTTAAAGAAGGATTAATTATTGATACTGAAGGCAATATTATTGGAACGCATAAAGGACTTGCTAATTATACAATTGGTCAAAGAAAAATAGGTGTAGCAACAGGAAGAAGGCTTTATGTAATTAAAAAAGATTTTAAAAATAATATTTTAATTGTCGGTGATAAAGAATCGGCTTTTAGTACAAAATTTACAGTTTTGAAACCAAATTTTTTGCAGAATGTATCCAAAGATTTTGAAGGATATGTTAAAGTAAGAAAAAAATTCAAAGAAGTTAGATGTAAAGCCCATTTTGAAAATGAAAGGTTATATATTGAAACGCAAGAGCCAATTTTTGCTATTACACCTGGGCAGATAGCAGTAGTGTATGGTTTTGATGATTCAGTTATAGTTTCAGGTATAATTGAAGGGGAGGGATGGAATTGAATTTGAATGTACTAATAGGTGAACAAAAGCTTCAGGAACGTATAAAATCTCTTGGTAAAGAAATTACTGAGTATTACAAAGAAAAAACGGATACAATTCATGCCGTGTGTGTTTTAAAAGGTGCTATTCATTTTTTTACGGATCTTGTTGAAAACATTGATTTAAATGTTGAATATTCCTTTATTCATGTTTCAAGTTACAGCGGTATGGAATCTACTGGTAGAATTAGAGTAAAAAGCTGGATTGATGAGCCTATTGAAGGAAGGCATGTTTTGGTTGTTGAAGATATATTAGACACAGGTCAAACATTGTCATACATTCTGGGCTACTTAAAAAGGTATAATCCAGCAGATTTAAAAGTTGCAACTTTGTTGAAAAAAACTTCTAAAAATCCTATTGTAAATGCAGAATTTGTAGGCTTTGAAATTGAAGACAAATTTGTAGTAGGATATGGTTTGGATTTTGATGAAAAGTATAGAAATATTCCATATATTGGTTATTTAGAATAGAATTATGAATAAAAATATAGTTTTATTATTAATCGCAATTTTTGTAACATTATTTTCATTAGGTGTTGTTTTTTTGCCGTGGATAAATATTTTATTGTCTGTAATTTACTCTCCTCTTGATGAGGAGACTAATTTTTTGGTTTTGGGTCTTGATAAAGATATACAAAATACGCGAAGAACTGATGTAATAATGTTTTTAAACATTAATGTGAAAAATAGAGAGATAAAAATTACAAATATACCAAGAGATTTAATAATAAATAATTCAAAGATAAATTCAATTTATCAAAAAGAAGGATTAGGTTATTTAAAAGAATTGGTTGAAAATTTTGTTGGTAAAAAGATTGATAAATATGTAATTGTTGATTATGACGTTGTAAAATTAGTAGGTGATAGAATTGGTCCTATTGAGGTTTATGTAGATATGCCCATGAAATATACTGACTATTCTCAGAATCTTATTATTGATTTTGATCCAGGAATACATTATTTATATGGGGAGCAGTTATTGGCTTATATGAGATTTAGGAAGGATTCATTAGGGGATATCGGAAGAATTGAACGAGAAAAGTATATTATTAACCAATTAATAAAAGCGGCGTTGAAAAAAGATGTTTTTACACTTGCAAAAGTTTTTAAAGAGGTCTATGAATCTATGGATACAAATATAAAAACATCAGAGCTTGTATTTTTAGCTACAAAATTTAAAGATGGATTTTCAATAAAAAGTTATTCTTTCCCTATAAAATATGACGTTAATGGAAATATTTATCCTGGGGATTTAAGCAAATTAAAAGAATTTTTTTCTTCAAAAAGTTTAAATAAGGTAGATGAACGCTATAGATTTTATATAGTTAACAATACAAAAAATCAAAATAGGACATATAATGTAAACTTGCATTATATGTGGAAAGCGGCTGGATATATACCGGAAGATATTTATTTTATGCAAAATACAAATTTTTTATCAGATACAGTTTATATTGTAAACGAAGAAGTGAAAATAGAAGAAGTAGAAAAAATTGTTAAAACCGTGCATCCAAAGAGAAATTTTAAAATTTTACTTGCAAAAGAAGATCTTGAGAATTATTTGATTTTAATTGACACATTAACAAAAAATAGAAATTATCCAGATTTATCAGTAGATTTTGTAGTTATTCTTTCTCAATAATTTTGTTTTTAAGTTTTTGTGTATAAATATGTGCAAGACGCGTTGGTTCAGGAAGTTTATATTTGGTTATGTATTTTTTTACTATGTTTAGCGAGCTATCAAGATCTATTAAATGTCCAGGAGAAATAAAAATTGGTTTTGTATTTTCTCTGCTTTTTAAAACAATTCCGATCTTTTCTCCGTTGTACCAAAGGTAAGAAGATGAAAATTTAGTATTCGAAGGTTCATCATACGTTCCAACTAATTTCTTTTTTGCTATACCAATTGTTGGCTTTTTGATCCATAATCCCATATGAGATGCTATTCCAAGCTTTCTAGGGTGTGCAATTCCATGACCGTCAAACATAACAAGATCTACATTTGTTTTAATTTTTTGCCATGCTTTTAAAAACACAGGACCTTCCCTAAATGCAAGAAGTCCTGGAATGTATGGATATTTAATTTTGTCAATGTGGTAAGTGATTTCCACAACATTGAATTTGCTGTCTATAACTACTATAACAGCCAATGATTTATTATTAACGTAAGACAAATCGACTCCAGCTACATATGTAGGAGTTTTATTGAAGGGCTTGAAAATTAATTTATCATTTAAAGATTTTTGAATTGATATAGCTTCTTTTGGAGTAACATCCCACCTATGAATCATAATTTCTCAAAACCCTGCATATAGTAATTTAGAAACTTCTAACCATATAAATTTGTCGTTTTTGATGGAATATACAAAGTGAATGTAGCCAATTCTATCAGCATGATATATACCTGATAAAGTGATAATTCCTTTCAATTCATAAATATCATCTTTTCCAAAGTCAAAAGCTTCTAGATTTGATATGCCTCCAATAAATAAATCTTTGTTTTCACCAATAAATTGACCAAATTTGTTGTAAATTTTTTCATTTATATATTGTTCCTTTTTTTCACTTAAATCTAAAAAAGTATATTTGTCTTTATATGATATTAGCGCTTTAAATCCATCAAAAAACTTTGCTTTAAGGTCTAGTTTTAAATCATTATTTAATAAAACTCCCTTCTTTATGGAGTAAATAAAATATTCACTATAGTTACCACTACCACCACTATCGCTAATGATTAGGATATCTTTAATGCTGTCACCATCAAAATCATAAATTTCCATTTTTGGTGAATAGCCTCCAAAGTCCAATTTTATGTTCTTTTCTGACTTTTCATTTTTAATTTTCAGAACAAAAGCGTCATAATAAATTTCACTTAATTTATTGCCTTCTAAGGTTATATTTTCAAGTATCCCATCATTATCAATGTCTGTATTAGTAGAGGTTATTACATTTGCATGTAAAAAAATAGAAAAGATAAATAATATTATAGAAAGAACAATCTTTTTCATATTTTTAACTCCTTTTGCTAAGTTTGTTTGTTTTTGGCTCGAACCATTTATAAAAGTATTTTCCTTGGTATGTATCTTTTTCTTTTAATCTTTTTTCAATCATATTAATAATTTGTATTTTTGGAATTCCCCAATTACCAAAGATAGTCCCATTATTTGGAGGATCTGCTACCAATCGATGAATAATTATTTTTGGTGAGAGAAATTCTAAAAATCGTATGACTCTTTCAATATAACTCTCAAGTGTTCCAATTTGAATTTTGTTTTCATTAAAAAGTTTTCCTAAAATTGTGTTTTCGACAACGTATAGTGAATGTATTTTAACACCATCTATATCTAGAACTGATAGAATTTTTGCTGTTTCAATTACATCAAGCATATCATCAGTTGGGAAGTTTAAGATCACATGTGAAATAAGTTCAAAATTTCTTTCTTTAATTTTTTTGGCAGCATAGATGTATTCAGCTAATGTGTGTCCACGATTCATTTTTACAAGAGTATGATAATTTGAAGTTTGAAGTCCCATTTCTATTGATACGTCAATCTTTTCTCTTAATTCTTCTAGTAAATCCAAAATTTCGTCTGAAATACAATCAGGTCTAGTTGAAATAGAAATTTGAACTATATCTTCATCTATTGCGCTAAAATAAACTTTTTTAAGCATTTCAATTGGTGCATAAGTATTTGAATAATTTTGAAAGTATGCTATAAATTTTTTAGCGCCCTTTTTTGTATATCTTTCCTTCATTTTTTTTATTTGAGTTTTTATATCAAACTCACCAAAAGTGGTAAAACCGCTACCTGTTTCATCACAAAACAAACAACCAGGTAATCCATTTTCACGGTTTGGACAGCTAAAACCTGCATTTATTGGTAATCTATATACTTTTTCACCATATTTTTTCTTTAGTTCGACACTTAATTTTCTATACCTATAACCTTCCTGTAAAAAGTCGAAAATTTTCTATATACCTCCTTTTCATCAATAGTTGGGAATGTACCATTATAATATGTAAATTTTCCATTTACCATCGTAGCAAATACATCAACTTTTGAATGAATTATATGTTTTTTCATATTTTCGATAGGATAAAAACTTGGATTTTTCAAATTAATTATTGTTAGATCAGCTGGGAAACCTTCTTTTATTTCTCCGCCTTCTATATTTAACGATCTATAACCGTTTATTGTTAGCATTTTGAGCATTTGGTTAATGTCAAGATTTTGAGGATTGTCCTTTTTTTGTAATAGAGAAGCAATTCGAGCTTCAAATAGTATGTCAAGAGAATTGTTACTAGCAGGTCCATC
>NZ_JAIHAP010000029.1:0-22505 GCF_020054775.1 Thermosipho sp. (in: thermotogales)
TTGAAGAGGCAAAAAAAGAGTATGAAATAGTTATAAATTCAAATGCTCATCCACTGTTAAATGCTACACATGAAGAAGCAAAAGAAGAAGCAAGGCAACTTTTGCAAAATTTAAAGTGAGGTGCTTACGTGTTAAAAAAGATATCTATTCCAAAAGACGTATTTGTCGTTGAAGTGTTTGGGCAATACGATAATAGACTGAGATACTTGAAAAAGAAATTCGGACTTGAAATTAGTTTAAGAGGAAATGATATTTTTATTCGAGGTGATGACGAAAAGAAAATTGAAATTGTAGAAAGTATAATAAAAGAGATGATTAATATTACACGTGATGGTCATTTGTTAGATAAGCATGAATTTGAATACCTTGTTTCTGAAAAAGAAGAGGAAACTCAAGAAGAAGCTCTTTCAAATGTTGTTACAAAAACTATTGCTCGAGGCAGGGTAAAACCAAAAACAAAGGGGCAAAAGGCCTATATTGATGCGGTAGAAAAAAATGATATAGTATTTGTAATTGGACCTGCTGGGACTGGAAAGACGTACCTCGCCTCTGCACTTGCTGTAGATTATTTAAGAAGCGGGAAAGTTAGTAGAATAATATTAACACGCCCCGCAGTCGAAGCAGGGGAAAAGCTTGGTTTTTTACCAGGTGATCTTTCTGAAAAAGTTGATCCTTATCTAAGACCACTATTTGATTCATTAATGGATATGTTGCCACTCGAAAAGTTTATATCTTATAGAGAAAAAAATATAATAGAAATCGCACCTCTTGCATATATGAGAGGCAGAACTTTAAATAATGCATTTATAATACTTGATGAAGCTCAGAATACAACTTATGAACAAATGAAAATGTTTCTAACAAGAATTGGCTTTAATTCAAAGGCGATTATAACGGGAGACATAACACAGATTGATATTAAAGAAAATTCAGGACTTGTAATGGCAGAAAAAATTCTTAAAGGAATTGAAGGTATTGGTTTTGTCTATCTTAGCGAAGCAGACGTTGTTAGACATCCTCTTGTAAAAAAAATAATAAAAGCTTATGAAGTTTATGAAAAAGGGGTAAAAGAGTGAAAAAAATACCGTTAAAAAACTTTGATGGTGTAATTGTTTCTTTTATTACTGTTGCTTTATTAAATTTTTTTGATTTTAATATTATAAAAGCAATTTACGAACTTATTTTTTTAATTATTATTTGGTATTTAGTAATAGAAAAAGTGTTTGAAGAAGTCTTTTATTTTAAATTACACAAAATATACAAAAATACTTTTTATTTCCTTTTTATTTTTGGAGTATTTATAACTTATATTTCAATTAAGCGCTTTGATTTAACACTTTCTCCTTTTCTAATATCTTCTTTGCTTCTAACGCTATTAACTTCTTATATAGTTGGGTTTTCAGCAGGAATACTGCAAAGTATTTTAATAGCTTTCCATATAAATGATTTTTATAGCGCTATATACATGATATCTCAAATATTATTAATGAACTATTTGATAAGGAATATAAACAGAAGAATAGAGATTGCTAAATCTGCCGTTTTCACCTCTTTGCTATCGTTTGCATTACTTCTTGATCAAATCCCTCTAAAACCTTTATATTTAAATATCTACGACATTTCCTATGGAGTTCTAAATCCTTTCATTTCAACTATAATAATACTTGGTACACTACCATATATAGAATATTTTACAAGAATATACTCGAATATCGGGCTTTCAGAACTTGCAAACATGAATCATCCACTTTTAAAAAGACTGTCTCTTCAAGCACCTGGAACATATTATCACAGTATTATGGTAGCAACCCTTGCTGAAGCAGCAGCAGAAAGGATTGGTGCTAATTCAACTTTTGCACGTGTTGCCTCATATTTTCATGACATAGGTAAAATGATAAGGCCTTATTTCTTTGTAGAAAATATTCCAGACAATCAAGAAAATCCTCATGATAGCATAAGTCCTTTCTTAAGTCATCTTATTCTAGAAGACCATGTTAAATCAGGTATAGAATTAGCAAGAAAATATAGACTTCCTCTAACGATAGAATTTATAATACCGCAGCATCACGGTACAAGAGTACAAAAATATTTTTATCATAAAGCAAAAGAACTTGAAGAAAATGTATCTGAAGATTCATTTAGATATCCTGGTCCAAAACCTCAATTCAAAGAAGCTGGAATAATAATGCTTGCCGATAGTGTTGAAGCTGCATTAAAGAGTTTAAATTCTTCAAATTATCAGAGAATAAAAGACTTGGTAGAAAATATTGTTTCATCTATTTACAACGAAAGGCAATTAGATGAATCTGGGTTAAATCTAAAAGAATTGGAATTGATAATAGATGAATTTATAAAAGTTATTGTAAACATAACAAAAGCAAGAATAGAGTATCCTAAAGAAGAGATAAAAAAGGTGGTGCAGGCAAATGGTGACAACAAACAAACAAATTGAAGAAGGATACTTAAAATATATGGATGAAATTCTAAAAACCGAGATTGGCAAAGATGTTAATGTAAATTTAGTCTTTATTGATAAAGGAGAAATTGAAAGATTAAACAACCAGTATAGAAATATAAATGCTCCAACGGATGTACTAACTTTTGTATACGGAGATGATGATTTATATGCAGAAATATTCGTATGTGAAGATGTTATAAAAGAAAATGCCGAGAAATTTTATAATACCTTTGAAAAGGAATTACTTACAGTTTTAATACACGCAGCATTGCATGTAGCAGGCTATGACCATGAATATGATACAACCAATGCAAAAGAAATGTTTCAAAAACAAGAAGAGTACTTAAAAAAATATGATGTGGATAACAATTAGAATTATTTTGCTAGGTTTTGAAAGAATATTTGGAAAAATCTTAACTAAAAATTCTTCCCCAATTATATCTGCATGGGGATTTTTCGGTTTTTCAACTTTAATGTTTTTGCCTTTTATAAACTATCTCAGTTTTGATATAATAAAAGTATCTTTAATAAGTGGAACGATCTATTCTTTTTCTTTTTTCTTATATATGTATGCACTATCAAAAGAAGATGTTTCAGTTGTTGCACCACTTTATAATATTAACGCTATATTTTTAATTTTCATTAGCTTTTTGTTTTTAAGTGAAAAAATTACCATACAAAAAATTGTTGGTAGCATTTTAATGATATACGGTGTTTCATATCTAAAAAAAGAAAAATCAATCTCAAGTTCATACAAAAATATATTAAAAAGTAAAGGCGCACTTGCTATGATTATTTCTTCCCTACTCATGGCCATAGGTAGAGTCGTCGATGGGTTTCTTACCACATCATTTAACAAACTTGGCTATTCCCTTGGAGTTTATTTAATAATTACGATATACTTTTTTACTGTAAGCCTTTTATCACATAAAAATGTAAAGGTACATATAGACTATACAAAGAAAAATATAATATATCTATTATTAGGTGGTTTTTGTAATGCATATGCATATTTTGCGCTGCTCATGGCTTTCAAATACATGGATGTTAGCATTGCAGAACCTGTATCAATGATTTCAGCATTAGTTTCTGTACTATTTTCTTACATTTTCTTTAAAGAAAAAATTAAAGTGAGAATATTTGGGACAATTTTACTAATCTCAGGGGCATTTGTAATATACCTTTAGGAGGTGAAAATTATACTTACTCCCGTTGTAAACGCAATAGCAGTTGTCATAGGAAGTTTAATTGGAATGATCTTAAAAAAAGGATTTCCGGAAAATATTAGAAAAATTCTATTTTTCGCAGTAGGACTAAGTACAATCGGTATGGCAATAAATATGATAATAAAGGCCAATAACTTTTTAATAGTGTTAGGCTCTATGGCTATTGGTGGAATAATAGGAGAGTTAATAAATATAGAAGGTAAACTAAAAAAAATTGGTGATAGTATTAAAGAAGGGGATTTTTCAACAGGTTTTGTAGCATCTTCTATTCTTTTTTTAGTAGGGCCACTGACAATTGTCGGATCAATTACCGCAGGACTTACTAAAGATGGTTCTTTGATTTATATGAAATCACTACTTGATGGAATTTCTTCAATAGTTCTCTCATCAATATACGGACTTGGGGTTATGTTATCTGCTATTTCGGTATTATTGGTTCAAGGTACTATAGTGCTTCTTTCTTCAAAACTTTCTTTTTTGACAAATCCTTTGTATTTAAATGATTTAGTTGCAGTAGGTGGAGTAATGGTACTTGGTATAGGATTAAAGATACTTGATATAAAGGATACAAAAGTTGGAAATTTTCTTCCAGCACTTTTTATATCACCAATATTAAGTTTTTTAACTAGCTTATTTTAGGGGGGAAATTATGAAAATAAACATAGTTGGAATTGGAAAGGTAACTACTGCTATTTTATTCAATTTAAAAGATAAAGTAGATATTGGGTACATAGTTTCAAGGGACTTAAACAAGGCAAAAAAACTTTCTGATGAACTTGGAAAAGGCATTCCAGTAACATACAATGACAATTTTAAATTTGAAGATATAGTACTTGTAGGTTTAAACGACTCAACTTTACCAGATTCTGTTGACCTAATTAAAAATTTTGTTTCTGAAGGTAACACTGTAATCCATTTTAGCGGATTCCATCCCTCAACAATATTTCCAAAAGAGTGGAATCCAGCATCGATGCATCCTAATTGCCCTGTTTTAGGTAAAGAAACAAGTTTTAAAGATATTGTATTTGGAATTGAGGGAAATACAAAAATTACAAAAGAAATAGTAAACTTACTTGGTGGAAAATATTTTGAAATACCTTCTGAGTCAAAAGTTCTCTATCATCTTTCTGCTGTTTTAATGAGCAACTTTCCACTTGCACTTGTATATCTTGCAGAAAAATTTTATAAAAACGCAAATTTACCACATGAAATGTTCCTTGAAGTTATGGAAAGTCTTCTAAAAACAACAATTGAAAATGTTAAAAAAAATGGGACCTTAAACTCTATAACTGGTCCCATTTACAGAGAGGATGTTGATATTGTAAACGTTGAAATGGAAATATTTTGTAGTACTTTTCCTGAGTTATGCAATCTTTTTGATGGATTTATTCAGATCATACTCTCAATGAAAGAAGAAAAGGAATCTGAAAGTTCTTGAAGTCTTTTTTCAGCATATTCTCTATTATCTGAGTGAACCATAACATAAGCTTTTAGTTTTGGTTCAGTTCCAGATGGTCTAACAAAAATAGATGCATCTTCAAATTCTAACTTTATAGTTTCATTAGGTTCAATATCTTTGTATCCCTTTGAATAATCTACTATATTAGCATCAAATGGGATATTCCCTGCTTTAATTTTTTCATAAAGTTTTTTTGCAATTGAAAGTTCTTTGAATTTAAAATTCAACAATTTTTCAAAATAATATCCATATTTTTCATACAAATGATTCAATCTTTCAATTAAATCATAGTGTTTTGCAACAGATGCAATCAAAGCAGAACCTATTACTGCATCTTTGTCTCGTGCTATATCACCTGTAAGATATCCACAACTTTCCTCAAAACCAAATAAAAATTTATATCTACTTTTTTCTGCAAGATCTCCAATAAATTTAAACCCTGTTGGAGTTTCAAATAGCTTTACTCCTTTTTCATCACACATTGGCTTTACCATATTAGTAGTAACAATAGTTTTTACAATCATGGATGATTCATCTGCATCTTTTAATAAATAATCTGCTATTAAAACTCCTACTTGATTTCCCGTAAGTCTTTTACCTTTCCAAACAACACCCACTCTATCACAATCTGGATCAGTAGCTATTGCTAAATCTGCACCGTACTGTTTTTGATATTTATATAACAACACCAACGCTTCATCATCCTCTGGGTTTGGTGTAGTAACCGTTGGAAAGTTACCATCTGGAACCATTTGTTCTTCTACTTTAATAACTTCTGCTCCCAATTTTTCTAAAACTTTAACTACAGGGAATGCACCTGTACCATGAAGAGGAGTATAAAGTACCTTAAGACCACTCAAATCTGTAGAAATTAATTCTACTACTTTATCAATATAAACATTTAAAATATTATCTCCAACAAATTCATAATTTTCTGATAAATTTATTGGTAAATTCCAAGCGTTTTCTACATACCTTGATAATACATTAGTTACACTTGGTACTGCCTGAACTCCGTTTGAAGTATAAACTTTGTAACCATTATATTCTGGTGGATTATGACTTGCTGTAATTACAACTCCCATGTCATATTTTAGATATCTAACTGCAAACGATAAAACAGGTGTTGGTACAGGTCTATCAAAAATTTTAACTTCGTGATTATCCGCAGAAAAAACTTGAGCTGCTAATTCTGCAAATTTTCTTGAATTGTTTCGAGTATCGTATGCTATTATAACTTTGTTAAGATTATTATCTTTCATGTAATTTGAAACACCCTTACTTGCAACCATAACAGTTTTCTCATCAAATTCTCCCTCTCTCATAACTCCACGTATTCCACCAGTACCAAACAATATCACTATCTTCTCCCCCTTTCGTTATTCTATTTATTTATTATACATTATACATGACTACTTTCAAATAACAACTTTCCATATGTGCGATATCAATATTAAACTTGTTACATTAAAGTTACCTTTTTTTCACACAAAAAATAGCAATTTGGTTATATAATATGTTCCGTATCATAGACACATTTTGTTCAGTATTATAGACATCACATGGGGTGGGATATTGAAATTAGGTAAAAAAATAAAGACTTTACGCATTGCAAGGGGGTACACGCAAGAAGAGCTAGCAGACAGATGTGATCTTTCAAGGAGCTTTATTTCTCAACTCGAAAATGATCAAGTATCACCTTCAATAGACACTTTAGAAAGGATTTTAAGAGTTTTAGGTAGCGATTTAAAAACTTTCTTTTCTACAGATAAAAGACAAGAAAAGATAGTTTTTAAAGCAAGCGAAAGAGTTCCAATGTACCTGGATGAATACGGAATAAAAGGATATATACTCATGGACAATATCGAAGATAAATCGATTGACCCGAAACTTATTGAACTAGCACCAGGTGCTGAGACAGAAGAAGAAGATCCACATGAAGGCGATGAATTTGGATACGTAATAAGTGGAAAGTTGGAATTAATTTTGGATGGAAAAGTATATAAAGTAAATCAAGGTGATTGTTTTTACTACTGTTCAGATAGGAAACATAAAATAAGAAATCCATATGAAAAGAGCGTAAAATTTCTCTGGATAGATATTGAATAAAAAATCTTTAAAAGGGGAGGGATTGTTATGAAAAGCTTAGGAAGACATATCATAGCAGAATTTTATGACTGTGACAAGGAAATTCTTGACAATGTTGAAAAAATTGAGCAATCAATGAAAAATGCAGCGTATGAAACTGGTGCTACGCTAGTTAACTCCTCATTCCATAGATTCCTCCCTTACGGAGTAAGTGGAGTAGTAGTTATATCAGAATCTCATTTAACAATCCATACATGGCCTGAATACGGTTACGCCGCTGTAGATTTGTTTACATGTGGAGATGATGTAGATCCATGGAAGGCTTTTACATATCTAAAAGAAGTTTTGAAATCTCAAAGAGTACATGTTGTAGAACATTTAAGGGGGAAATACGACGAAATAGGAATTCCAGAAAATTCCCCACATAAAATGGAGGTGTAAGTATGTCTGAAAAAAAAATAAATGATGGAATGCAATATGGCTTTGTACCTAATAGACATCTCTGGTACTTTGAATATTACACTCCAGGTAATTGTGGTATTTTCATGAAAATGAATAAACATCTTTATAGTGCACAAAGTAAATATCAAAGAATAGATATTTTCGAAACGGATTTCTTTGGTAGAGTCTTTTCATTAGATGGAATTACAATGACTACAGAAAAGGATGACTTTTTCTACCACGAAATGCTAGTTCATGTACCAATGTTCATGCATCCAAACCCAAAAAAGGTATTAGTAATTGGTGGCGGTGACGGTGGAAGTGTAAGAGAAGTATTGAAACACAAAAGTGTAGAAAAAGTTATAATGTGTGAAATTGACGAAATGGTTGTCGAAGCAGCAAAAAAATATCTTCCTGTCACAGCTTCAAAATTGGATGACCCAAGGGTAGAACTTGTCTTTGAAGATGGTTCTCAATTTGTAAGGAATTTTAAAAATGAATTTGATGTAATTATAATTGATTCAACAGATCCAACAGCAGGTGAAGGAGGGCACCTATTTACTGAAGATTTTTACAAAGCATGTTTTGATGCTCTCAAGGAAAATGGTACTTTTTCTGCTGAATCAGAAGATTGGTTATATGATGGTGCATGGTTAAGACTTGCATATTCTAGAATAAAGAAAGTATTCCCTGTTACAAAACTATACCTTGGATTTATGCCAACTTATCCAAGTGGTATGTGGGGTTACACATTTGCATCAAAAGGAGTTGATCCTATTAAAGATTTTGATCCTGAAAAAGTTAAGAACTTTGGCGAAGAATTAAAATATTACAACGAAGAAATTCATAAAGCTGCATTTGCCTTGCCAACTTTCTTAAAAAAGGAATTAGAGAATTTATAATGTATAAATCAATTTAATAATTTGTTGGATGGACAAGTCGTCCATCCATTTTTATTGAAAAAATATAGTGAAGGAGGTTGAAAAAATGAAAAAATTTTGGATTACTTTAATATTAATTGCCGTCGTCGTAGTTGTTACATTTGTTGCTATTCCTAAAAAGAAAGTACTTTACATATACAACTGGGAAGAATATATTCCAGAAGAGGTAATTAAATCTTTTGAAGAAAAATACAATTGTAAAGTGGTTTACGATTCTTTTGCTTCGAATGAAGAAATGTATGCAAAAATCAAAGCTGGTGGTGGGGGATACGATATAGTTTTCCCATCGGGAGATCACGTATCAATAATGAAAAAAGAAGGTTTGTTATTAAAATTAGATCTTTCAAAAATACCTAATTTTAAATATCTAGACAAAGAAATCCTTTCAAAAACAATTTATGATCCAAATCACGAATATAGCGTACCATACATGCTAGGATCAACAGGAATTGCTGTTAACAAAAAATATGTTAAAGATTATGAACATTCATGGGCTATATTTGAAGATGAAAGATTGAAAGGAAAAATGACACTTCTTGACGATATGAGAGAAGTATTTGGTGGAGCATTAAAATATCTAGGGTATTCTGTTAATACAACAAATCCTAAAGAAATAGAAGAAGCAAAACAATTGATACTTAAATGGAAAAAAAATATTGTAAAATTTGATGCATCTTCATATGCAAATGGAATAGTGAATGGTGAATACTGGGTAGTTCATGGATACGGTGAAGATATATTCCAGAGAGTTCCAGAAGGTGAAGAAGATAATTTTGATTTCTTTATTCCAAAAGAAGGTGGAACTTTATGGATCGATAACATGGTTATACTCAAAGATGCAAAAAATGTTGACCTTGCATACAAATTTATAAATCACATTCTTGATCCTAAAAATGCTGCAATAATTGCCGAATTTTTAGGACTTCCTTCACCAAATACAGAAGCAAGAAAATATATTACAAGTGAACCTATTTATACTTTAGAAGATCTCAAAAACTGTGAATTTATAAATGATTTAGGCGATGCAATAGAATTATATAACAAAGCATGGCAAGAAATAATTATGTAAATAAGGTGAAAAAGAATGATAGGAAGTCACGTATCAATTAAAGGTATTAATAAATGGTTTGGAGATTTTCAAGTATTAAAAAATGTTAACCTTGAAGTCAAGAAGGGAGAATTTTTCTCCCTTCTTGGTCCTTCAGGTTGTGGTAAAACAACTCTTTTGAGAATAATAGCAGGTCTTGAAAACGCTGATGAAGGAGATATAAAATTTGACAATGTTTCTATTCTTTCTATACCTCCTCATAAAAGACCTGTAAATACAATTTTCCAAAACTATGCACTCTTTCCACATTTAAACGTATTTGAAAATATTGCCTTTTCACTGAGGTTAAAAAAATATTCAGAAAATGAAATTAAAGAAAAAGTTGAAAAATTACTAAATTTAATTAGATTGGAAGAACATGCATATAAAAAACCTAACCAACTCTCAGGTGGTCAAAGACAAAGAGTAGCCATTGCAAGAGCTCTTGCAAATGAACCAAAAGTTCTCTTACTTGACGAACCTGTAAGTGCACTTGATGCTAAACTTAGACAGGAATTATTGATTGAGCTTGACAATCTTCACGATCAAGTTGGAATAACTTTCATATATGTAACTCACGATCAGGCAGAAGCAATAAGCATTTCTGACCATGTTGCTGTAATGAATGAAGGAAAAATAGTGCAATATGGTACACCATATGAAATTTATGAAAGTCCCGCCGATAAATTTGTTGCAACATTTATTGGTGAGACAAACTTAATGAAAGCTATTGTTTTAGAAATTAATGAAGAATTGCTAAAGATCGAAGCACCCGGTATAGGAGAATTCTATTGTTATAAAGATAAAGAAGTAAAGGAAAAAAATCAAATACTTCTCACCTTACGGCCTGAAAAGATTAAAATTTCTAAAAAGCCTTTAACCGGTAAAAATGTATTTCACGGAATTATTGAAGAAGAAATTTACATGGGATATCAAACAAGATACTTTGTAAAACTTGACAATGGTTTTATTTTAAGAGTATACAAACAACATGTAAATTATCTTCTCGATGAACCTATTTTGACTTGGAAAGACGAAGTATTTGTTAGCTGGGATCCAAACGACAGTTTTATTGTTGAGGTGAACTAATTGTGAAATACGTTTCTGGGTACAGTATATGGTTAGTTCTTTTTTTCATAGTTCCCGTTTTAATAGTCCTCAGCTTTAGTTTTATGGAAAAATCCACATATGGCGGTGTGGAATTCTCCTTTTCTTTAGAAGGTTATAAGTCACTTTTTTCCATAGGCTACTTAAAAATTTTATGGCGAAGCATATGGATCTCACTTGTTGCAACCTTACTAACAATTTTATTAGCACTTCCTGTTGCATACTACATTGCAAATAGTAAAATAAAAGACTTATTACTTTTACTAGTTGTAATCCCATTTTGGACAAATTCACTAATAAGAATCTATGCATGGATATTTGTTTTAGGAAATAACGGTATCATTAATCAACTTTTAAGAAAAATAGGGTTAGTAAATGACTACATACAGTTTCTTTATAATCCTTATGCAGTAATTCTAGTTATAGTCTATACTTATTTGCCGTATGCAATTATTCCACTTTTTGCTTCTATAGATAGGCTTGAAAAATCTATATTGGAAGCTGCTTTTGACCTAGGTTGCAACAAAACTAAGGCTTTTTTCAAGGTTTTAATTCCTAATATTAAGAGTGGACTTATTACTGCTACCTTATTTGTTTTCATACCCGCTCTTGGCTCTTATGCCATTCCAGATCTTGTTGGAGGAGTAAACTCAAAAATGATAGGAAATGAAATTGTACGGCAGCTAACTGTAGCAAAAAATTGGCCTGCAGCCTCTGCAATCTCTTCTATATTAACTCTTGCAACACTAATTGGCGTATTACTATTTGTAAAATCCACTCAAAAGGAAGTGCATACATGAAACCTGGAGCACTATCAAAAACAATTACAATTTTTACTTTTGTATTCTTCTATGTACCAATCTTTATAGTTATTCTATTTTCTTTTAACAACTCTAAGTCTCCAATATGGACAGGTTTTAGCTTGCACTGGTATAAAGAACTCTTCTTTGATTCGTACGATGTATGGAGAGCATTTTTTAATTCTATATTAGTTGCTGTTAGCTCAAGTTTAGTAGCAACGGCTCTTGGAACTTTAGCTGCAATTGGACTTTATTGGGAAAAGTTTAGAGGTAAAAATACAATTTGGATTATTTCTTATCTTCCTCTAATAATTCCAGATATAATAATAGGTGTTTCTCTACTTATATTTTTTGTTATGATAAAGATTCGTCTTAGTTTGCTTACAATCTTTATTGCACATACTACTTTTTCTCTTTCATATGCTATGATGATTGTTTATTCAAGACTTCAAGACTTTGAATACAGCATTGTTGAAGCTGCATACGATTTGGGAGCTACAAAAAGTGTTGCATTGTATAAAGTAATAATTCCTGTGGCATTCCCTGGAATTTTAGCAGCATTTTTCATGTCTTTTACTTTGTCGATTGACGATTTTGTTATAACATTCTTTGTTGCAGGGCCTGGTTCTACAACATTACCTCTTAAAATATATTCAATGATAAGATTTGGAATTTCACCAACAATTAACGCTATATCTACATTGCTCCTTGTTGGAACAATTGCAATTAGTCTAACAATGAAAAAATACTTAAAGTATATTTTCTAACTTAAATAAATCAATCAATACATCCCCATATTTTTTTGAAGATAGCACCTCCAAATAATCAGGAGGTGTTAATTTTTCTTTTTTAGAATGCTCAACAATAAGAATGCTATCTTCTTTTAGCACATTACCAACAAAGTTTAGTAATTCATTAACTATTCCAAGGTTAAAAGGTGGATCCATAAATACAATGTCAAATTTCTCCTTTGCACTTTTTAAAAATATCCTCGCATCTTTTTTTATTACTTTTATATTATCTTTCACATTTAAATTTTTTGCATTTTTTTCAATTGTCTTTATAGATCTTATTGAAACATCCACAAAAAATACATTGCTTGCTCCATTACTCAAAAATTCAAACCCCACCACTCCACTACCTGCACAAAGTTCAAGAACTTTTTTTCCTTTTAAATCAAGCATACTTACAAGCGCCAACCTTACTTTCCCTGGAGTGTACCTTGTATTTGCATTTGGAACCAGTTCAATTTTTCTACCTTTTAATTCTCCGGATTCAATATATAACAAGCAAATCACCCCTTTGCACTTATATATTTTATCAAAATTATTATTGTATTAATTTGACTTATCTGTTTCATTTTTTGTATAATAATAGTTGTCTTGTTACAAAAAGGTATTTTTTATTACACTTTCATAAAGGAGGGGGTCGTTTTATGAAGCGTTTGTTCGATTCGTAACTATTTTGTTATCATTATTTTTGTTTGCTGAAACAGTAGTTAACTATGCATTACTAGAAGATATCACCACCACAAATATTTGGAACTTACTTGGATCAGGTTCATCAGCTTGGAATTTTTATATCCAACTCTGGAAATATCCATCACTCCTTGGAATGAATAAAGATGGAATGTTAATCCCATCCGCAGCAGCTGAAATCCCAGAAATTGTTGAAGAAAATGGAATGTATACAGTAACTGTAAAACTAAGAAAAGACTTAAGATGGAGCGACGGCTCACCATTTACCGCAGACGATGTTGTTTTCACATACAATACCATACAAGAAATGCAATTTCCTGGAGGAAACTGGACCGGTGCATATGAACCTAAGAAAGTTGAAAAAATAGATCCATGGACAGTAAAATTCTACTTTGAAGAAAAGAAAACAATGACAATTTACTACGACACACTTATGACAGCTATCGTCTCCAAAAACTTTTGGCAACCATATGTAGAAAAAGCAAAAGAACAAGAAAATCCTGTTAATTGGCTATTAAGCCAAGAAGTAGTAGATCCAGGAATCACTGCATTAAATCTTGGAAAAATCGAAAAAGGTGCATTCGTTGAAGTAAAAAGAGAAGTTGATAAAGATTTCTACTGGGCTCAAGGTGAAAAAAGTATTTTCTATGAAAATGGAGGATTTGTCATTGAAAATCCAAATTCTGGTTATAAATGGACAAGTGTAAATCCATCTCCAGAAGGCAATGTAAAACTGACCGTTGAAAATGGACCTTACGTAGATAAAATAATCTACAGGATCTATGGAAATAAGTCAGTGGCACTTCAAGCACTCCAAAAAGGTGATGTTGATTTTGTTTTAAATCCAAATGGATTAACATCAGGTGAATTTGAATCACTAAAAGGTGTACCAGGCATAAAACTTACAGTTAATCCTTCACTAGGCTTTAGATATTTAGCATTTAACTTAAGAAAATTCCCATTCAATATTAAAGAATTCAGACAAGCAATCGCAGCATTAATAGATAGGGATTATATCTGTAATAGGGTATTGCAAGGAAAAGCAATTCCACTTGCAACTCCTGTTCCACCTGCAAATACATTCTGGTATAACTCTGACGTCAAAACAATAGGCGAGGGACTTTCAAGAGGAGAAAGATATCAACTTGCAATAGAACTTTTGAAAAAAGCTGGATTTAGCTGGGATCAAGAACCAATTCTTGATTTAAATAACACTGCAAACCCAGTAGTCAAAAAAGGTAAAGGCTTGAAGGGGCCAGATGGAAATTATGTTCCAGATCTTGAACTTCTCTCTCCATCAGGAGAATACGATCCTATGAGAGCAACCACTGCTATTTACATAGAACAATGGGCAAAAGATTTAGGAATTCCAATTGACGTAAAACTTACAGACTTTAATGAAATAGTTACAAGGGCATTTGATGAAGTTGATTTCGATATGTACATGTTAGGTTGGGGTATAGGAAGAGTTCCAACATATTTCAAGAGTTTCTGGGCATCAGATCAAATGGCACCAGAAGGATTCAATACTCCAGGATACAACAATCCAGAATTTGATGCTCTTGTTGAAGAATTTGAAATGGCAGACAGCTTTGATGAAGCAGTTGAAGCTATTAAGGCTGCACAAGAACTTCTTGCAGAAGATCTTCCTTACATTATCCTCTTTACAACTCCAATATATGAAGCATACAGAGATAGCATAGCATTCCCATACACAGACATTCTTGATGGTATTCAAAATTACAATGGATTCCCAGAAAATGTTATGAAAGTAAAATAATTTCTTGCCCCCTCGTTCGAGGGGGGCTATTTTAACAAAAAGGAGAGGTGAAAATGAAGACAAAACTTTCGATACAGCTTACAGTAGGAATATTGTTCATAATTACGTTGTTTTTTTCATCTAAAATTGCTTTTGGATTAATTCTTCCACTTTTAGGAGTTATAATCACTGCATCTAACACAAAAAAAATCCATCACTATGTATTTTTAATTATTACCTTAGTTCTTTACTTTTCAGCCTTTTTTAATATCAAGTATTTATTCATTTTCAGTCCAAGATTCAATTATTTACTTTCAATAGTATTGTACTTATTTTCACTTCCACTACCTGGACTATTCAAATTTATTAGAAATAGACTGTATCAAATGCTAATATTACTCATTATATATGTTACCGTTGTTTTCTTTATATTCCTTGCTATGCCCGGAGATTACACTTCGAAATTTTTGGACCCAAAAATAATGAAACAACCTGAAATGATGGAAAAAATAAAAAGATTATTTGGTGTTGATGACCCGTGGTATGTAAAATATGCAAAACATATGAGAAATTTCTTTAATCTTGAACTTGGAATTTCTTTTTCTGAATATCCGAAAAGAGTCGAAGATATAATTGCAGAAAGACTTCCAAGAACAGTTTTTCTATTTTTAATGACAACTTTATCTTCATATATTTTGGGATACAATCTTGGAAAAAGAATAGCTTGGAAAAGGGGAGGTATTTCAGATAAAGTCGCAACATTTGTTGGAATTGTATTTTGGACAATATTTACACCATTCTTTATGTTAATTATGATATGGTTATTTGGTGTCGTATTAGGTATTTTCCCATTAAGCGGTTTTATAGAACCATCAAAATGGCTAAATGTAAGCTTCTCAACTCAAGATGTATTTATACGATTATTGCTAAGTGCTTTTGTTTTAGTAGCATTCTGGGTAGTTGGTATAATCGTTGCTTCATTCATGAAAACGAAAAAAGCTAAAAATATATCAGTACTTTCTATATCGCTTTCGGGAATTATATTAGTAGTATTATATTGGTTCTTTAATGGATATGGCTATTATGCACTCGATATTATATACCACGTTGTTCTTCCGGTTATATCTCTTACCATTCTTGGTTTTGCAGGAAGCATGTTAGTGATGAGGGATACAATGCTTGAAATTATAAAGGAAGATTATATTACAACTGCAAAAGCAAAAGGCCTTCCAGACAAAATTGTAAGAGACAAGCATGCAGCAAGAACCGCACTTTTACCACTCGTTACAAGCTTTGTATTATCTCTCGCCTCAACAGTAAGTGGTGGTGTTATCACTGAAACTATGTTTTCTTGGAAGGGTATGGGACTTACTCTCTTAAATGCAACACTTGTTCAAGATACCCCACTTGCTATGGGCTGCCTTACCTTTACAGGCGTGTTTATTTTAGTTGCTCATTTGGTAGCCGATATTTTATACGCAATCCTAGATCCTAGAATCAGATATTGAAGGGGTGAAGCAAATGGCAAATGAATCAATCACCAAAATAAAAATAAAATTATTTTTGAAGAATTTTAAAAAGAATTGGGAACTATTTAAAGAAAATAAAATGGGAGTTTTTGGTTTAAGCATTATTATAATATTTGGGCTTTTTGCAATTTCCTACCCAATTGCCTGGCAATTTGTTGACCATAGTATATATAATCCAGTTACTGGGACAGATCCTAGAATACATGATATATCATACATTTCAAAATACATGTCACCACAAAATGTTATAAAAGGAATAGAAATTCCTCCATCAATAATATTTACATATTCTTTCTTGGATCAAGGGGAAGAATTTAAAAAACAGATAGAACAAAAAATAGATCAGGCACAAAGAAAATTCGTAAATTTAGATTATGCACAAGCTTTTAGGCATGTACTTGATTCAATTGTTGATAATTACTTTCCAATGAAAGAAAGAATAAGATTTCAAACACAAGTAAATCAATTAGCTGAACATGATCTAATAACAATAAAACCTATTGCACAAGTTATCGAAATAGGTGACAGAAAAAAATTCTCACTAACTTCATTTAAAAAATTGCTTGAGAATATAGATATAGCAACTCTGGCAAGTGCATTATCACCTTATAAGGACGAAAAAGAAATTTCAACTATTTCACTATGGATTAAAATTGCTTCCGGAAAGGATAAAAGAGAACTCTTTATAGAACTACTCAACAAAGAATATTCTAATGAAGAGATCAAAGAAGCACAAAATAAAATTTACAAAGCTATTTCTACACTTGCAAAAGAAAACATAATCGATGTTCAAGTATCCGTTTCAAATCAATCTGATCTTGAATCAACAATAGAATTTGAAAAAATCCCCACATTTGATCTTGCTAAAGCAACTGTATTCAATACTTTAGTTGATATTCTTACATTATCAAAAATTAACAATAATTATGATGAAACAATTAAAATGCTTAAAAGTTCAAAATATGAAAACCTATTAGATTTTGCAATTTCAAAAATTCCTGACCTCAGTGTTACAGAAAATAAAGAATCAAATAAAAACAGAATAACAAAATATTTTGAAGAACTTTCAAAAGAATTTTCAAAATTAGGCTTAGAATTTAATTTAAAAGAACCAGCAAAACTTCTTGATAATCTTTCTGGGATAAACCTTGCGATTATAACCTTTGATCTTTCGCCAAGTATTAAAGCAAAATTAGAAGATAATCTTTTTGATTATCCACAAATACTTGAAAGCTTTAGGAAAAAACAAGAAAATCTATTTAAAATTGTTGCAAATTCAAGAGCCTACATGTTATCAGTTGTAAGTAAAATAACCAATATTCAATTAAACAGTATCGATATTCCAAAAATATATTTGTCATTAGACTTTACAAAACTTATTCCTGCATTGGATGACCCAATGATAAACCTTCTAGCACTTGCAACTTATAACGCAAAACACTTTGATCTTATAGTTGAAAATTTAGAAAGTGCTGGTGATGCTAATTATAGAAGAATAGATATTGTTGAAAAATTAAAGAATCATTCACCTGTAACAAACCATATAAAGTTATTAACCAATAGTGAAGATAAGATAATATCAAAAACTATTCTTTCACAAATCATAAAAGAATATACAAATAATCTATCTGAAAATAGTAGGAAATACTGGGAAGAAAAATATTCAGATATTTTGACTTCAAGCAATGACTTAAAAGAAGCATTGAATTATCTAAATCAACCGCTTAATTTATCTGAAAAAGAAGCAAAAGAGCTAGTTGTAAGCATTTATAACGATCTTGCTCTTGCATCCAAATTAGGCATACAACATCCTTTACCACCAAACAGATGGCATATACTTGGTACAGATCCAGGTGGTAGAGATATATTCATGCAACTTTGGAGAAGTACCCCAAGTGAATTTATGCTCGGTTTCTTGGCAGCAATCATTACCGTAACTATAGGTACCATTATTGGAACAATTGCTGCTTATTATGGCGGTCTTATAGATACTTTTTTCATGAGACTTGCAGATTTAATGTTGTTATTCCCCGGTATCGCATTCTTAATAGTACTTTCAGGATTTTTCAAACTTAATCTTTTCTGGTTAGCTCTTATTCTAGGTCTTTTAGGTGGTTTTGGAGGAATTACATTGGTCATAAAAGCTCAGGCACTTACAATTAAAGTAAAACCTTACATAGAAGCTGCAAAAGTTGCCGGAGCTTCAAACAGATATATTATCTTTAACCATATAATTCCTAATGTTATGCCTCTTTCTTTTCTATACATGATGTTTAATGTCACAGGAGCAGTTTTTTCAGAAGCTTCTTTAAGCTTCTTGGGACTTCTAAGAATAAGAATTAGTTGGGGTATTATGATAAATACTGCTTGGACTTCTGGTTATCTTTCATCTGGTAATATAGGTTCATACTGGTGGTTATGGGTTCCAGCCGGTTTAATAATCACAATATTCTGTTCAGGATTTTATTTCTTGGGTAGAGGTCTGGAAGAAATTGTAAATCCAAGACTTAGAAAGAGGTGATTTACGTGGCATTATTAGAAGTTAAAGATTTAAAAATGCACTATAAAACAAAAATGGGATATGTAAAAGCGGTTGATGGAATCAGTTTTACTTTAGATAGAGGAGAAAGTTTAGGAATAGTTGGTGAATCTGGTTGTGGAAAAACTTCCGTTTCTATGACAATGTTAAGACTCCTTCCAGAAAATGGAGAATTCAGAGGTGGTAATGTCTTCTTTGAAGATGATAACGGAAAAAAGGTAGACTTAGTTTCTTTACCAGAAAATGAAATGAGAAAATATAGATGGAAAGGTCTTGCGATGGTTTTTCAAGCTGCAATGAATTCATTAAACCCTGTATACAAAGTAGGCGATCAAATTGTTGAAGCTATATTAACACATTATCCAGAAAAAACAATAGATGAAGCCAAAGAAAAAGTAGCAGAATTGTTTGAACTGGTAGGTCTTGATCCAAAAAGAATGGAACAATATCCACATCAATATAGTGGTGGAATGAAGCAAAGAGCAGTAATTGCACTTGCCTTATCTTGTGATCCAAAAGTAATAATTGCAGATGAACCAACAACTGCATTGGACGTTATCGTACAAGATAAAATATTGAAAGAAATGAAAAAAATTCAAGAAAAACTTAATATGGCAATGATTTATATTTCTCATGATATAGCCGTAATTGCCGAAGTTAGTGATAAAATAGCCGTTATGTATGCAGGAAAATTTGTAGAGCTTGCAGATTCAATTACAATTTTTAAAAATCCAATGCACCCTTACACTTTCTTATTGATGAACGCATTTCCAAGTACTATTGGAGAAAAGAAAAAACTTCTAACTATTCCAGGAGAACCCCCAAACCTTTTAAATCCTCCAAAAGGATGTAGATTTGCTCCAAGATGTCCCTTTGCAACGGAAAAATGTAAAGAAGAAGAACCAGAGTACAGGGAAATTGAAGAAGGTCATTATGTTGCATGTTGGTATCCATTAACAAAAGAGGTGAGAGATAATGCAAAAAACAATCTATAAAACTGATACAATTTTAAAAATTGAGAATTTAAAAAAGTATTTTGCTGCAGATAGAGGCCTTTTTTCTCGTGTAAAACATTATGTTCATGCAGTTGATGATGTATCTTTTGAAATAAAAAGAGGAAAATCACTTGGGCTTGTTGGTGAATCCGGATGTGGAAAAACTACAACTGGAAAAGTTATAGTTGGTCTTGAAAAACCAACCGACGGAAAAGTCTATATTGATGGAAAAGAAATTAGTGAATATGAATCAAAGCTTGAATATCATAAAAAGGTACAAATGATTTTCCAGGATCCGTATGAATCACTAAATCCAAGAATGACTATTTTTGAATTATTGCTGAACCACTTAACATTCACAACATTGGAAACTTAAAAGAAAGAGAAGAAAAAGTTTTAAAATTGCTTCAAGATGTTGGCCTTACACCACCTTCAAGTTTTCTATGGAGATATCCACATGAGCTCTCAGGAGGACAAAGGCAAAGAGTAGCAATAGCTAGGGCTTTGGTACTTAACCCAACATTTATAGTAGCAGATGAACCAACTTCAATGCTTGACGTGTCTGTTAGGACAGGAGTTATGAACCTTTTAATGGAGCTGCAAGAAAAATACAACATGAGCTATTTGTATATCACTCACGATTTTGCAGTGGCAAGATACATGTGTGATAAAATTGCTGTAATGTATCTAGGAAAAATATTAGAATATGCTGAAACAGAAGAGTTACTCTTTAATCCAATGCATCCATATACAAGAGCACTCCTTACAGCAGTGCCAGTACCTGATCCAGAACATAAAAAAGATGAACCAAATATAATTGGTAGCGTTAGCAAACCAATAAATCCACCTCCTCGCTGTAGATTCTACGATAGATGTCCATTCAGGACGGAAAAATGTAAAAATGAACCACACCCTCAATTAAAAGATATAGGGAACAACCATTATGTTGCATGCTACTTGGTACAAGAAGGAAAAATATAAAGTTTACAAGGTCCTAGTTAAAAACTAGGACCTTTTTTTGATTATAAAAAAGCATAAAAAAGGATTCAAGTGATATGAATAACTCATTATTTTATTTTAGCTTTTTTTAAAATTGAAAGCCATATTCCCATATGTTAAAATGATTTTGAAAAAAATTACAAAGGGGGTAGAAAAATGGTAGTAAGACCATTTAGAGGATTAAGACCAAGAAAAGATATGATAGATAAAGTTGCTGCAAAACCATACGACGTAGTTTCAACTGAAGAAGCCAGAAAAGAAGCTGAAAGAAATCCTTATACATTTTACAAAGTTACAAGACCAGAAATAAACTTTGATGGAGAAGTCGACACACACTCAGATGAAGTAATACTAAAAGGTAAAGAAGTTTTAGAAAACTTTCAAAAAGAAGGAGTTATGATTCTTGAAGACAAACCAGCTATATATGTTTATAAAGAAGAATGGAAAGGATATTCACAGATAGGTATATATGCAACCTTCTCAACTCAAGAATACAGAGAAGGAAAGATCAAAAAACATGAACTTACTAGAAAAGATAAAGAAGACGAAAGAGCAAGACACGTTAAATTAATGCAAGCTCATACTGGACCAGTATTTCTAATGTACCGTTCAAGACCAGAAATTGATCAATTAATCATTAAACACACTACAAAAGAGCCAGAATATGATTACACCGATGAAAGTGGAATACACCACACTTTATGGGTAGTAAAAGACGAAAATGAAATAAAAGAAATCGTTGATGCTTTCAAAAGTGTAGATGCTTTCTATATAGCAGATGGTCACCACAGAGCTGCAGCTGCTGCAAGAGCTGCTGAAGAACTTGCAAAAGAAAATCCAAATCACACCGGAGAAGAAGAATACAACTTCTTCCTAGCCGTATTATTTCCACACAGCCAACTTCACATTCTTGACTATAACAGAGTAGTTAAAGATTTAAACGGAAATTCCAAAGAAGAATTTTTAAAGAAAATTTCAGCAAAATTTGATATCGAAGATGCTCCAAACTCTCCATTCAAGCCTGAAAAGAAACATGAATTTGGAATGTATCTAGATGGAAAATGGTACAAGCTAAGTGCAAAGGAAGGAACATTTGATAAAAATGATGTAGTATCTTCCTTAGATGTCGCCATCTTGCAAAATAATCTTTTAAATCCAATTCTTGGAATTGAAAATCCAAGAACTGATAAAAGAATTAATTTCGTTGGGGGTATTAAAGGAGTTGAAGAGCTCCAAAGACTTGTTGACAGTGGAGAATATACAGTTGCATTTGCTCTTTATCCAACATCGATAGAAGAACTGCTTCAAGTAGCTGATGAAGGAAAAATAATGCCACCAAAATCAACGTGGTTTGAACCAAAACTAAAGAGTGGTATAATAGTTCATCTTATGTAAACAAAATGGAGCGCAAAATGCGCTCCATTTTTTACTCTACACAAAAAATGCTGTCAATCCAGAAAGTCCAAATAAAATTCCGCTCAAAATCAAAAATCTTATCCCTAATTTATTACTTTCTTTTGTCTTTTTCTCATTTTCTCTTCTCATCGCTCTAAGTCCTATCTCAAAAAATATTATTGAAATTAAAAAAACAATTGTTGC
>NZ_JAIHAP010000030.1:0-21879 GCF_020054775.1 Thermosipho sp. (in: thermotogales)
GTTTCATCCGTATCGCCTCCTGGTTTTTGTGTGTGGTTAATTATATATTATCAGGAGGCGATATTTTTTCAACCTCTATTTTTCCTTACAGGAATTCTTATATTAAATGCTTTTCCTTGAGTTCTTTAATGAGAGTTTGAACTTTTTCATCTGTACTTCCTTCAATTACCTTAGTTTCTTTTTCAAACGTCGGGGTAAATGTTTTCTTTACTTTTGTAGGTGAACCTTTCAATCCAATTATGCTTTCATCAATTTTTAAATCATTGTTTTTCCAGATTTGTATTGGATCTTTTTGACAAATATCAACTAACCTTCTTACATCCAGATACCTTGGATTGTTAGCTTCTTTAACAACGGAAAATAAAACAGGCGGCCTTGCTTCCATAATCTCAATATAATCATCCATCTCTCTTTCAATTAAAAATTTCCCTTCTTTATATGAAAGCTTTCTTACATAAGTTACCTGAGGTATACCAAGTTTTTGTGCAATCTGAGGTCCAACTTGAGCAGTATCTCCATCTATAGCTTGTCTTCCAGTAAATATTACGTCGAATCCAATTTTCTTAATTGCTTCACTTAAAACATTAGAAGTAGCCCATGTATCAGAGCCGCTAAAAACCTTATCACTAATCAAAATCGCATCATCTGCTCCCATAGCTAAAGCTTCTTCAAGTACTTCTTTTGCTTGTTCAGGTCCCATAGAAATAGCAGTAACTTTAGCCCCTATTTGATCTTTTAACTTCAAGGCTTCTTCAAGGGCAGCTTTATCATCATAGTTCATAATGGAAGGCACACCTTTTCTAATAAGTATTCCAGTTATTGGATCTATCTTTAGCTCTGTAGTATCCGGCACTTGCTTTATACAAACCACAATATTCATATTGTTTCCCCCTTACTTTAGTATGTTTGATGATATTACAATCTTTTGAACTTCTGTGGTCCCTTCATATATTTCCGTTATTTTTGCATCTCTCATCATTCTTTCTACTGGATATTCCTTTGTATAGCCGTAACCTCCATGCAATTGAACAGCCATTCTTGTAACCTCCATTGCAACATCTGAAGCATAATACTTTGCCATTGCAGCTTCCAAAGAATAATCAGAACATTTCATCTTCTTTAAAGCAGCATTATAAACAAGACATCTTGCTGCCTCAATCTTTGTTTTCATTTCTGCAATCATAAACTGGACCGATTGAAATTTTGCAATTGGCCTTCCAAATTGTTCCCTTTGCTTAATGTACTTTACTGTTTCATCAAAAGCACCTTGTGCAATCCCAAGGGCTTGGGCTGCAATACCGATACGTCCGCCATCTAGAGTTTTTAAAGCAATTTTAAACCCTTGCCCTTCTTTGCCAAGCAAATTTTCTCCAGGAACTACAACGTTATTTAAAATTAGCTCTGCCGTTGCTGAACCTCTGATTCCCATCTTTTCTTCAATCTTTCCTATGCTAAATCCGGGTGTATCTCTTTCGACTATAAACGCACTTATACCTTTTGCTCCCAATTCCTTATTAGTGGAAGCAAAAATTATATAAATATCTGCAACCCCACCATTTGTTATAAATATCTTTGTTCCATTTATAATCCAATTATTTCCATCTTTAACTGCATATGTAGATTGATTTGAAGCATCACTTCCAGCATTTGGTTCAGTCAATGCAAATGCACCAAGTTTCTCACCAGTTGCAAGAGGTTTCAAGAATTTTTCTTTCTGATAATCCGTTCCATAGTAGTATATTGGCCAACAAGCTAAAGAATTATGTGCTGAGAGAATAACCCCTGTAGTAGCACAATATCTTGAAATCTCTTCAACTGCTATAACATAAGATAGATCATCAGCTCCTGCTCCACCGTATTCTCTTGGAATATTCATTCCTAAAAAACCGTATTTCCTTAACTTTTCAACATTTTCAATAGGAAAATAACCTTCCTCATCAACCTTTGCTGCAAGATTCTTAAACTCTTTTTCAGTTATCTCTCTTGCTGCTTTTTTTATCCATTTTTGAAGTTTCGTAAGTTGAAATTCCAACGCAAGTTCCCCCTTTTTAATTTGTGATTTTTTTAACATTTATCCATTAATATTTTAACATCAAATCAAAAATCATGAAATTTTTCACGATTAAGATTAAAAGGCAATATATTCATTTGAAAGCTTTAAATAGTATAAAGCTAAAAAAATCACATCAAATCTAACTAATAAAAAATTCCCAGGAAAACCTGGGAATTTTACTATTTTATACTTTCTATAATTTCTGGAATAAAGAAATTTTCTATAGTAGCGTATAAAGCTCCATAAAGGTAGGTAACATTTTTAAATGTTTGTGGAGACATTTAATATCTTAATAGAAAAATTTTTCACACATAACTATATAGTCAATCATCATTAACATTAAAAGTTACTTAGGCAAATTCATATTTCAAAAAGAAAAATTCTCTAATAATTTATTCATTATACTCACTAAGGAAAAAAATTCAATATTGTAAAAAAAAAAAACGGAGCCTTATCGGCTCCATTCTCTTAACTTTTCTATTTTGGTGGCGGCGATGGGACTCGAACCCATGACTCACTGATTATGAATCAGTTGCTCTAGCCACTGAGCTACGCCGCCGCGTCTAATATAATATCATAATTTATTTTTGATGTCAATAATAAGATTGCTGACTAGATATCACTTTTTTGAAAAAGAGTAAAAAAACAAAAGCTGTAAAAGATGTTAAAACGATTGAAGGGCCTGGTGAAATATCAAGAATATATGCAATGTAAAATCCTATAATAGATACAAGGACATTATAAACAACCGAAATAAAAAACACACTTTTATACGATTTTGCAAAACTTTTTGAAACAAGTCCTGGAATTATTAAAAGTGCCCCAAGTAAAATAACTCCGGAAATCTTTACTATACCTACTACCATTACAGAAATTACTCCCAAAAGCAATGCTCGAAGCAAAGAAGTTTTTACTCCATAAAAAGAAGCCATCTTTTCATCTGCAAGAAAGTAAAGTATTTCTTCTCTAAAAATAGCTAAAAAAACGATTATCAATGTTATTATAAACATTAGAAAATAAAAATCAGATATATTAACCAGCAATATGTCTCCAAACAAATAACTTGTTATGTCCTGAACGTATGTAGAACTTTTTGAAAGCAAAATAACACCCACAGACATAAATACGGGAAGCAACATACCTATAGCACTATTTTCATGAATCTTACTTTTATTGGTAAAATAGCTTATTATAATCGAAAATACTATAGCAGTTAAAACTGCCATAAGCCTATAATTAATTCCAAACAAAAGCCCAAACGCAAGGCCCGCAAAAGCAGCATGGGCAGTACCATCACCAATAAACTCCATCCTCTTGTAAACAACTATTGGTGATATGAGTGCTGAAGATATTGAAGCTAAAATTGTAGCCAAAAATGCTATCCTTAAAAAGTCAAATTCAAATATCTCCATGTTCATGCTCCCTTTCATAATGGTTTTTAGATCTTATCCACAAATCAAAATCAGGAAATAACAATTTTAATTCATCGGGCTTTATTTTTTCTGTTGGCCCATGGCAATGAAGAGTTTTATTCAAACACATCACCGTTGTACACTTTTCAAAAACCATACCTATATCGTGAGAAACCATTATAATCGTTAAATTAAGTCGTTTTTGAAACTCTTCTAAAAGCTCATAAAATCTTGCTTTACCCATTTGATCAACACCAGCTTCTGGTTCATCTAAAATCAAAATATCTGGTTCAGAAACCAACGCTCTTGCAAGCGAGAGTCTTTGAATCTCACCACCTGACATTGTCCCTACAAGTTGCTTTTCTTTTCCTGAAAGCCCTACTTCTTCAATTAGCTTTTCAATAAGTTTTACATTTTTCTTATTTTTGTAGCTCCCCATTTTTACAAATTGATAAGCGTTAATAGGCACCTCCCTATTAAATGTTTGTACTTGTGGAAGGTATCCTATTTTCCCTCTTACCATAACTTCTCCGACATAATTATCTATTTCGCCGATTAGAATCTTTATCAATGTAGATTTACCTGCTCCATTAGGACCTACAATTCCTACAAACTCACCTTTTTTAATTGAAAAGTTGATATTTTTTAGAATATATTTTTCCCCTATTAGATAGTTTAAATCTTTAACCATTACAGCTATATCATTTGTCATCATTTAACGCCTTCCTTATCTCTTCAAAATTTTGATAGTAAATATCTATGAACTTTTTAGCATTTACTCCAAGAGGATCTAAAGTGTAATACTTTTTGTTCAGTTGTTTTGATATAATTTTTATTTCATCCTTTGATTGTTGAACCTCAGAAAATATTGCAATAATATTTTCAGATTTTATAGTTTCTATTAACTTCTTCATACCAACTGAAACATTGTGCCCTTGCTCAACCCACTTCACCTTTAAATTTAATTCTTTAAAAAAGTAGTAAAAACTTGGATGATGAACAAGCACAGTCCCACTTAAATTTAACGCTTTATAATCTCTCAAAAATTCATCAATTTCACCCAAAAGAATTTTTGCATTTGCTTCAAAATCACTCCTGTACTGAGGATAAACTTTACTTAATTTCTCAACGATTGTTGGAATTATATAAAACTTGACAAAGTAAGGATCAAGCCAAAAATGTGGGTTGTTGTATTCAACAAACAAAGAAGGAATATAATCTCTTAAATATACAACATAAAATTTGCTTAAATCTGGTTCTATCCCACCATTTGCAAAAATAATATTTGCTTTTGAAAGTATTTTTACATCACTTACTCTTAGTGAATAAGTATGGGGATTTACATTAGGGCTAAGCAACAAATATACCTCATCTTTTTCACCTACAATTTGTTTAACAATCAAATAGTATGGGTTAATAGTTGTAACTATCAAAGAAAATGAAAGCGATGAAATCAAAATAAAAAAGATTGTAATTAATATCTTATTTTTCATGCCCTTTTACCTCCTTCCTACATTTTTTACACAATCCTTTAAAATAAAATACGTGATCTGTTATAAGATAACCAAATTTACTCTTAATTTTCTTTTCAAGTTCACTTGCCATACATTCTTCAAAAACTTCTATTTTTCCACAATTTGTGCAATATAAAAAGTGGAAATGCTTATCTTTTGAAAAATAATACTTAGTTCCACCATCAAAAGATACTGAAGAAATATAGCTTTTTTTCTCAAGATAATTTAAAGCTCTATATACAGTTGACAAATTGGGTTTGAAATTATTCAATCTATAAATATCTTCCGCATTAAGTGGCTTCTCACTTGAATTTATAACATCTAAAACCAATTTCCTCCATTTTGTCAGCACTTCTTTCCCCTCCAAGTAATTGCAAATGCAAATCATTTGCATTTATATTATAATAAAAAAAATTATAAAAATCAAGTAAAATTGCAAGTAAAACAGTTTTTATGATATAATAGGCTTTGAAAAGGGGGAATAAAGATGCTTTACAGCTTAGAAGTTCCTACAAAAACAAGAAATGAGTTCATAGACATAACTCATAAAATAGAAGAAACGATAAGTAAATCTGGTATTAAATCAGGCATTTGTGTGGTGTTTGTTCCACATACAACTGCAGCTGTTACTATAAATGAAAATGCTGATCCTTCAGTAAAAAGTGACATAGTTAAAACTTTAAACAAGGTTATACCTGCTAATTGGGATTATACCCATATTGAAGGAAACTCTGATTCACATATAAAATCCACACTTGTATCTCCAAGTATTACTTTAATAATAGAAAATGGAAAATTAGTTCTTGGAACATGGCAAGGTGTATACTTCTGTGAGTTTGATGGTCCAAGGAGGAGAAAAGTTTTTATTAAAATATTATCTGATTAGGGGGGATTTAATTGCCTTTGTATATAGTTGGACTCCCTGGAAGCGGCAAATCTGCTGTGGGAAGAATTTTAAAAGAAGATTTTGGATACGATGTAGTTGATTTTGATGAAATATTAAAAATAGAAACAGGAAAATCTTTCAACGATATAATTAGAAATAATGGTCTTCAAACAATAAAATCACTTGAAGGAAAATTTCTAAAGCGTTTTAAAAAATTTGAAGAAAAAATTGTAGTTACTCTTGGAACTATCTCAAACCTTGAGCTTTTTAACGGAAAGATAATATACATAAAAATTCCAAAAGAAAAATTCGTTAAAAGACTAAAAAAGATCAATAAAAAATACAGTGATAAAGAACTAGATATAATCTTTGAAGAGATGCATTCTATATTTTCACAAAAGGCAGATTTGGTAATTTCTTCCGAGAATAAGACAAAATTCGATATTTCAAAGATTATTGACGATTTTTACAGAAAAAACTTAAAAAAATGATTATTTTGTCTTATTTCTCGTTTTTTCATTATAATGTTTCACAAAGCCTTATAAATAAACTATTTGCAATTGATACACCAAAAATGATATATTATTATCGTACTTATCACCATTAACTAAGAGGAGGGAAAAGGTATGAGTAAAAAGGAACTTGTTAACATGATCGCTGAAAAGATTCCTGAATTAAAGAAAAAAGACATCAAAGCAGTTGTTGATGCAGTATTTGAATCAATTTCCGATGCATTAGCAAAAGGGGAAAAAGTTCAACTTATCGGATTTGGAACATTTGAAGTAAGAAAAGCAGAAGAAAGAACAGGTGTAAACCCAAGAACAAGAGAAAAAATTAAAATTCCTGCAAGAAAAGTTCCAAAATTCAAACCTGGAAAAGAATTAAAAGAAAAAGTAAACAAATAATGAAAAAAGGTGCCCCAAGAAGGGCACCTTTTTTTAATCTAATATTAAAGCCGCAACTCCAACCAAATCAGGTCCCGTATGAGCTGAAAGCACTGTTGAAACTTCTGATTCAAAAGCTCTAACACAATTTTCGATATCCCTAATTTTTTCAAGTAAACTTTCTTTTATTCGCCTTACACTTTCGCTATTACCAGTTGTAGCAACAATCGAAATAAATTTTTTGTTTGAAACAAATTTTAAAAACTCTTCGTACATTGCATTAATAGATTTTTTAAAACCATGAGCCTTTGTAACCGTATAATATTCTCCTTCTTTATTTACAGATATAACTGGTTTCATTTTTAAAAATTCTCCGAGCATTGCCTTAACTTTACCTATTCGTCCACCTCTTGCAAGATATTTAAGTGTTGGAATAACATAAAAAACTTTTGATTTTTCAATATCTTCTTTTGATTTTTCAATATCTTCTTTTGATTTTTCTACAACATCTTCAAATAAGCTACCAGAATGTATGTATTCAATACATTTTCTCACAATAAGGCCAGAACCTACTGAAATATTAAGTGTGTCTATATTTACTATTTTTACATCATCAAATTTTTCCATTAGCTCTTGGCTAATCAATCTAAAAAGATTAAATGTACCACTTAAATTACTTGAAATGTTAAAAGTTATTATCTTTTTATAACCTTCATTTATAAAATCAAGCATAACCTGCCTAATAGCTTCTGGATTTGGAAGTGAAGTTTTTACTTCTCCATCTAAGTTTTCAAACAAAAATTCTTCATCAATTTCTCCATCGTTATATTCTTTTCCATTTACAAATATTCTTAATGGAACCACCTTTAAGGGATAATCAACATTTCCCACATCACATCCAGAATCAACTACAATTCCTATTTTTTCCATAAAATTCACCTACTTTCTATCTCTCAGACATTAGAAAAAGATTCATATACAACTGATGAAATCGCCCTATGATACTTATAGCTCACATTACAACCTTTAATAATCTTTCCCTTAATAACATTTACTATCCTAAATTCTGATTGATCAGGCGGAAGATTACTATTTAATATATCATTACCCAGCCTATGAAAATGTTTTAAAGTCTTTTCATTCCATTCTCTCATATCAGGTAGTATGTAATAATAAAAGACTTTATTTCTGTGTTTTACATGAAAATGAGTATTCAAGTATATCTTCACTTTTCTCTCACCAATATCAAATGTTTTATAAAATACCCTTTTTGTCGGATTTATAAAATTAAAAAATTTCGTTTTACAAATAATTTTTTTAAAAATTTCAAATAAGTCTTCAAATTCTTCATCAAGAATGTATCTTGCAAGTTCCTCATCTTTTGTTGTAAGATAAATGTTTATTACGTCAAAAAAGTTCTTATATTGCTCCTCATACTTAAAATCAATAGGTTTAAGCCTTGTAATAATTCTTGCAACATTTTCCGCACATAAAAGTTCTTCCATTTATACCCCCCCTACTATATGTAACTGTTACATTAAATTATAACAACAAAAGACATAAATAACAATAATTTAATTTTTTTGTGCTTTTGTGTTAACATTAAAGAAAAAAATTACTTGACTAATTTTATATCTTTATATACTTCAAATCCCCCACAAGCCTCAGAATATTCGCACTTATAATACCCTGTACATGTTTTTTCTTTACTTGTATTAACTTCAAAATTATTCTTTACCAAATAATTCAAAAATGGTTCTAATTCTCTTTCTACAAAAATTGGTTTAAATTCGCCAGAAAGAATCTTATCCAATATACTTTCTACCCACTCTTTAAAAAAGCTATAATCTACTTTATCAAAGCCAGCTGCCTTACCTTTTCTTTTAATATACAAACTATTGTCTTCTCTCTTTAAAAAGTAAGATTTTTTATCATCTATACCTAAAAATACTAGATAAGTATCAAAATCTGCTTCACCTAGGCTAATATAAGAACCTTTATTTTCTCTTATTACATAATCATACAATAATAATTGTTCAATTAATTTATAATCGATAACTTTTGTTTTATAATCAACTATTGCATAAGCTTTTTTGTCAATTTTTTCCATATTATCACTAACTTCAGAACTTTTTTTACCAACAAAATTTGTATAATTTTCTTTAAGTTCATCTATCCTATCAATCCTTGCTTCAAACTCCACAGTTCTATTAAATAAACTATGAGTCTTATACACCTCTTCCAAAGACTTTATTGCCTTAATCTCTAAAATTTTTCTTCCAATCTTTAGATAACTTTCACTGAAAAGTCCTTCGATAAATTCTTCTAATTTTTGAGTAAACTCTTCTATATTTATTTCTCTTGGAATTTTATACCTATCAAATTCCTCTTTATATATTTCATCATATGCTTCTTCTACATAATTTTTTATCTTTTCTTTATTAAATGAAATCTCTTTTTCAAAGTAATTTTTCAGCACCCTATGATACAATATTCCTTTATAAAGATTTGATTTATCTTGGCTATAATACCTTATTCCTGCAACATGTTTAAAATAATAATATAATGGACAGCTTACATAATCTGAAATTCTGCTATGACTTAACCTTTTTATCTCCGCATCACTTTTAAATTTTTCATTTAATATCAATTTATTTTCTCCAAAATATGCCTCATATATCCTTTTATCCTCTTCAGAAAAGATCATCTCTGGATCAATCAAAATATATCTTTCATCACTTTCTTCTTTAATTTCTCCAAATTCTGCTGCGTATATAGATGGGACAACAGGATCACCTGAGAGTGTAGCCTTAGGATACGAAATATAGTTATGAGAAGAAAATATAAGTGAAAGTACAAAATTTCGCCTTTCTACTTCTTCATTAAAAGATTTCAATTTGTTTGGTTCTGAAAGTGTTTGCAAGATAAGCGGATTAACATTAAAGCTAGGATAAACACCATCTACCGCACTTACAAAGAATTTGTATTCTTTTTCTACAAATCGGGCAATTTGAACATCCACTATATCAACTGCATTTTCCTTTCTTGGAGAAAGCCTGTAGTTTTCAGCATTTACAATACTTGTTAAAATTTTAAACATATTCCTCCACGAGGTTTTACCCATGTTGTACTGCAAGAGGTTATCTATAACTTCAGAAAATTTGTACAGAGCACTAATTTCCTCTTGGATTATGCTTATATATTCCTCATTATTAAAAACCTCAAATTTATCCAAAAATTTTTCTTTAATAAATTTTTTAAGAAAGACAAGAAAATCACCATTTATATTTTTATCTATCTCTTCAAACAAACCAAATAAATTCTCTAATACCTTTGAAAACTTTAAATACTCTTCTTTCTTTTCTTCTACTTGCTGCATTACATCTTCATCTTCAACATTTTCCAATTCTTTAATTCTTTCATTTATTTTTTCTATTATACTTTTTGAAAAATCTCCCTCTTCAATAGAAAATTCCTTAAACAATGATTCAATTTCATCCATTGTAAGCCCTAATGTATCTACAAATGGTGTTTCTAAAGTTGCAAAGATATTTTCTAAATCATACCCGAAATATTTTGTCTTAAATGGTTGTAGAATCATCTTAACTACTTTACTCTCTGAAAGTTTTACATTCATCGAAAGATTAAATGGAACTTTCATTTCATCTAATTTTTCTGCAATTTGTTTTGCTATTTGAATATTAGGAGCAACTATAGCAATATCGGAAGGATTTACCCCGGAAAGAATCAGTTTTTTCACTTTTCCACTAACATTAACAATTTCACTTATAACATTCTTGTATCCAACTACTTCTGTTTTCTCCTTTAAATTTAATTTTTCTGTTTTCCAATCTTCAATCTCAAATCCATTTTCGATTAAAAATTCATATATCATATCAAGTTGACTAAAAGCTCTATCATCTATTTTTCTCCATACATAAAAATAAACATCTTCAAAATGATTAAACATTTCCTTTAAAACCTGTCTCAAGATAGGTGTTATATCAAAAAAACCACTTACAACAAGTGTTTTTCGTTTTGATTCAACAAACTTTGCATTTTCAACGTACCATTTATACGAAGTAATTGAGTCATATACTATTTCACTCTTTTGAAGAGTTAAACTTATATCCTTTAACAACTCATTAACAAGTCTTGAAACGTTACTTTCAACATTTAAAAGCTCATTAATCTCCATATAATAGGGCGGTAATTTTTCAAAAGTTGAGTTTCGCATTTCCCATGCCTTTTCAAATAAATCAAGAATGTATTCTAAAATTCCCTTTGACTTTGAAACAATTTTTATAAACTCTCTGTAACTATCATCATCAATGGCTGAATTTTCATACTCTTCTATCTTTTGTGCTATAAAAGCTTTAAAGAAATCCCTATCAAAGAATACCGCATCCATATTATTTCTAAGAAGAGTTTCTACAACGTACTGATTTATAACTCTAAAAGCATCTCTGTTAATAGCTTTACCAAATTTCTGAGAAAATTTATCTGATATCTGTCTAACATAATATCCAGTGGGCCCAATAAATAAAAATGAAAATGGATCATAATAATTTAGCATTTCATTAGCCATATAATCAAAATGACCATTATCTATATTAACAACTATGGCCTTTTTCATACTTTCACCTTCTTGCAAGATTCGAAATTTTCAATTGCAGCTTTTATTTTTTCTTCAAAATTTTCTTCAAGGCTAACTTCTATAAATTCTCCCGTTTTTGTAGAAATAATATATCCTTTTTCTGGAGCACCAAAATCTTTTAAAAGATACATATAAAACTTTATTTGAAATTTGTATTTTTCAATATTTTTTGAGTTTTTAAAGTCAACGTTTTTAAAATCAAGAACATATATCTTATTGCCTTTAAATAAAACCTTATCAGGAATTCCAAAAAGCATGTATCTTCTATCATTTACAAAAAATGGCTTTACAACTCTCCACTCAGAAATAACATTTGCTCCTTTAAAAAGTGATTCCAACTTATCTGAAATTTTCACTTTTAAAATCTTTTCCTCTTCAAGGTATCTTAATTGAGAAATAGTATTTACCGAAGAAAGTTTTCTGTGTATATCTGAACCTTCAGAAGTTTTTTCATCAAATAAAAGTAAAATATCTTCTTCTTTTGCCTCTTTCTCATTTCCAAGATATCCATACAAAGTAGTCGGTGAAATATAAGACTTATACGCCAGTCCATTTAAGTCTTTAAGGTGCACTTGCGGTATATCCTTCTTTTCAAATACTTGCTTTGTACTTTCTTCATCAAAATTTATATCTTTTTCAACGTCAATTTCTACTTCCTCAAAATCACCAATTAACCCCTTTAATTCTTCTTTTTCCTGATCTGAAAGTTTCAGATAATTTGCCAATGTATTATCTTTAGAGTCCTTAAATATAATCGGTATAAACATTTCAGAGGCTCTTGTAATAGCAACATACAGCTTTCTTCTATCTTCTGTTTTGTCGTATACTCCATCTTTGTAAAATTCCTTTATTGCCTCAAAGATTCTTTCATCATGCTTTGTTTCTTGTTTTAAATCATCAAAAAATTTTCTTAAAATGTAATATGTCGTTTCTCTTTCCTTTGAAAACATTACATTTCTATTAGATTTTTTCTCTTCTGAATAAATATCCCCCAAAATCACTATCTTAAATTCAAGTCCCTTTGATGCATGTATTGTCATAAGTTTTACACTATCTGAATTTTCATCTTCCGTTGCTGCTTCAGATTCATTCTCCAAAGAAAGTTTTTCAATTAACTTTACAAGTTGTGAAAACGATTCTGCCATCTGATCAATAGCTGATGCATCTAAAATAAGCTTTTTTACATTTAATATTGCGTTTTGAAAATCTTCAAAATAGACTAGTTTTTCAAAGTAGTTTAGCTCTCTTACAAGCCCTTTTAAAACTTCAGCAGGCCTAATAAAGTATTTAAGTTGTGAGTATTTCGCTAGCACTTCAATTGCTTTATTTACTTTTTCATCATCAAATTTAATCTTTTTAGCTGTTTGAAAAAGAGATTCATCTGAAATTCCCTCTTTTTTTAATTGAGTATTTTTTGAAACAATCTTTACATAATCTCCAAACTTTCCAAGAACCAGTGGTGAAAAGAAAAATTGTGTAAAGTAAAAATCATTATTTGGGTTTTGTACAGCATACAAAGCATTTAAAAGCGCCTTTATTTCAAGCCTTTCGAAAAAACCTTTGCTTGAAACAACGTGAAGTGGAATATTAAATTTTTTAAAAACATTCTTGTATACCTCTTCTTGATTACTAAGAGTTGATCTAAGAATAACAAAATCTGAATACTTTATCTTTCTCTTTACATAATTATCTTTTTCTTTTACAGTCATAGTTTTACCAACAAGATTTTTTATTATATACGCTGCAACCAATGCTTCACTTTTTTCTCTTTCTTTTTTATTTTTACCACCATTATCAACCAACACGTATTTTATTCTTGAATTTTTATCCTTTAAAGCTGGAATCTCTCCATCATATACTCTCATAGGAATTGATTCATCAAATTCTTTGTTATACCAAAGTTTGTTGTATAAATCTGGAGAGATCGTCTTAAACACTTCAAATTCATCTACTTCCTCATTTTTAGAATTTTTTATTATAGTCTTGCTAAATATCTTTTTTTCGGATATAAAGTTAAAGTATTTTACTAAGATATAATTAGATCTGTAATTTTCCTTGAGTGCAAGGACTTTTTCTCCACGCTTTTCAAATTCATTTTGAGTTTCTAAAAACACAGAGACATCTGCATTTCTGAACCTATAAATTGATTGTTTTCTATCACCAACATAGAATAAATAATTATCCTCCCCATGAAGTTTATCAAAAAGCTCTTTTTGTAGATAATTTGTATCCTGAAATTCATCAACAATGATGTACTTAAATTTCTTTTGATATTTTTTTCTCATCTCATCTTGTTCAAGAAAATCCAATGTCTTTTCTAGGACCGCCTTAAAATCAAATTCAAAATTATCTATTGTATATCCTTCATATATCTCTTTTGAAATAAGAAGCATGTACTTAAATACTTCAAGACTCTTTGACCTTATTTCATCAATACTAAACAACTTTTCAGGCACAGAGGCCCTTTTCATCTCAGCTCTCCAATGTTTAAGAACATCTTTCAAAGTTTCCATAAATTTGTTAAGATCTTTATATTCATTTACAAACAATTTTCTTATCTCATCTTTGTATCTTTTTAAAATTTCAAGATAATTTTTAATCTGCTTTTTTCTTTCACTAGGTATATTGCAAGTTATACTAACTTCATCAAAATCAAACAACTGAAATACATATCTCAACGTTAAAAAAACAGCTCTTTCAATGTATTTTTCCATCTTTGCATTGCTTATTATAGAAAAGCTTGGATCAATCTTTGCATTAATATTTTCCTCTCTTAAAATTCTCTGGCAAAAACTATCTATTGTAGAGATTATGGCTCTTGACAAATTATTTTTCACTTTTGACCAATACTCTTTATTTTTAGACTGTGAAAATTCTTCGTTGACAAGTTTCACAATCCTTTCTTTCATTTCTGCTGCCGCTTTTCTTGTAAAAGTAACAACTACAATTTCATCAACTATCTCTGGATAATTTTCTTTTTCATATTTTTTCAGTATCTCCACATAATAATTTGTTATTGTAAATGTCTTTCCAGTTCCTGCTGATGCGGATATAAAATAATTTTTATTTATATCCTTTCTAATTTCTTCTAATACAGACATAAATATCGCCTCACTTTTTCCTTAAAACTTTATGCCAATTCCATGCAGTTTGAATAATCTTTTCAAGATCGTATTTTGGCTCCCATCCAAGTATTTTTCTTGCTTTTGTGTTGTCTGCAATAAGGTATGCTGGATCTCCTGGTCTTCTATCAACTTCTTCAACTTTAAAATCTACGTTTGTAACTTCTTTTACTTTTTCAATAACTTCACGAACTGAGAATCCAGAACCACTTCCAAGATTAAAATAATCGGTTTTCTTTTCACTAATCAAATACTCAAGGCCTTTAATGTGTGCATCGGCCAAGTCATTTACATGAACAAAATCCCTTATACAAGTTCCATCTTTTGTTTCATAGTCCGTTCCAAAAATCTTTATACTATCTCTTACAGAAAGTGCAGCATCTAAAATTAAAGGAATTAGGTGAGTCTCTGGTTCATGGGCTTCTCCAATTTCTAATGATTCATCTGCACCCGCTGCGTTAAAATATCTAAACCTTATACTTTTTAAACCGTATGCTCTATCAAAATCATCCAAGATCTGTTCAACCATATATTTACTTTTACCATATGGATTAATTGGCATTTTTGGATCATCCTCTTTAATTGGTATTCTTTGTGGCATTCCATATACAGCAGCAGTAGAAGAAAAAATAAAGTACTTAACATCATGCTTTAACATTGAATTTAATAAAGTAAGAGTATTTGAAACGTTGTTTTGGTAATATTTATTAGGATCAACAACAGACTCTCCCACTTCTATATATGCACAAAAATGCATTACCGCATCTATTTTATACGTCTTAAATACAAGGTCCAATAAATTTTCATCTGAAATATCTCCAAGAACAAATTCTCCATACCTTGTAAAACTTTTATACCCATGAGAAAGATTATCAATTACTACAACATCATATCCCCTTTCTCTTAACATCTTACAAACGTGTGAACCTATGTAGCCTGCTCCACCTGCAACTAGTACTGTCATTTATTTTTCCTCCCCCTTTTTTAGCTTTAAAAGTCTTTCTAGATCTTTTCCCTTTAATTTAGTTAAATCTCCTTCATTTGGAACAATTGAAATAGATATAGGTCCATGTGCTATCCTTTTTAGCTCAAGCACTTTATGACCTATTGATTTAAAAAGTCTCTTTATCTCATGTTTTTTACCTTTAATAAGCACTACTTTTATAATTGAATAATCAAAACCTTTTTCTAAAATATCGAAATATTCAAGTTTTAAAAAATCCCTTTCATCGTATATTCCTTTCTTTAACTTCAACAAATCATTAAAACTTACACTGCCAGAAACTTTAACTATATATTCTTTTTTTACTCCATACTTTGCATTTGTGAGAATATCTATTAATTTACCATCGTTTGTTAAAATCAAAACTCCCGTCGCGTCTTTATCAAGCCTTCCAGCGGGCTTGACTGGTGTTTTTATATGTTTTATCAATTCTTTAATTGTCTTTTTCTGCTTTGGATCATATAAAGTTGTTGCATAGCCTTTTGGCTTATGAAGAACGTAATATTCAAATTTCTGATTTATCTTTAATTTTTTATTATCAAGCATTACAATATCATCATCTTTTACATCAAACCAAGGTTTGTCAACAACTTTTCCATTAACTGTCACTCTACCCGCAATTATGTATTGATCCGCCTTTCGCCTTGCAAATCCACACATTTGCAAATACTTTTGTAATTTAATAATTTCATCTCCCTTCAACATTATTTTATCATTAAAGACTTGAAAAAAATTAAATATACACTAAAATTTATTTGAAAGGAGGAATTATATGATTAAAAAGCTTGCAAAAGATATTTTATTTTGGATTCTACTTTTAACTTACATAGTAAGTTACAATATATATACAAATTCTAATATCTTTGCCTTTAAAATAATTGGACTTTTGTCAATAGGAGGGCTTGTTGGGTATATTACAAATATCCTTGCAATATGGATGCTTTTTAATCCGAAAAGAAAAATTCTTGGACTTCAAGGAGTTATCCCAAAAAAAAGGGATGAAATAGCAAATAGCACCTCAAAGATAATAGAAGAAGAGTTTATAAATCCAAAGTCATTGCGTGAGTTTATAGAAAAAAACAAAGAAAACTTTTTAAATTCTATAATTGAATTTCCAAACTCAAAAGAACTAGTAATACCACCACTAAAGAATATAACAAACGACAGAGAATTAGAAAAAAAAGATAACAAAAGCCATTTTTGAAAAAATTGACGAGGAAAAGCTCTGGAATTTAATAAAGGAAAAAAGTTTATCTGAACTCAATATTGACACATCAGAGATTTTAATTAACAACATTGATAATTTTATAGATGATTCTTTGAAGGAAAAAGTTAAAGAATTTCTAATTTCAAAAATTAAAATTCCACTTATTCCTATAGGTTCTTTTGTTGAACCATTGATTGATAAATTCTTTAATGATGTTAAAAACGACATACAACAAAAAGGTGAAATCTATAACAGTTTAAAGCAAATTATAAAACAAAAGATTAACAATAAAAAGATAGAAGATCTTTTAACATTTGAGCAATTTAAAAATCTTATCCACAACCTAAAAAGCAATATCTTTGATTTCACAGTTAAAAAAGTTTCAAATATATTAGAAAGAAAAATAGACATAAAAGAACTATTAAACTATCTTGGTCTAGACATAGAAAAATTGTTAGTAGATATTTTTACAAAATATGAAAATAGAATAATTTGTTTAGTTGAAAAATTCTTTGAAAAAATATCTTTCAAAGAAATAATAAAGGAAAAGATAGAAAGCTATTCTTTGGAAGAAATGGAAGAAGTCACACTAAAACTTGCAAGAAGAGAATTAAGATACGTAGAAATTTTTGGAATACCACTTGGAATGCTTATAAGCGTCTTTCAAATAATATTTTAAGCCTCGGAAAACCCGAGGCTTAAATTTTAGTTAAACCTTAATCTCATTAAATCACATTTTACGCCTGGAATTTGATTTAACTTTTCTTTGAGTTCTTCATGTTTTGATTCATCATCAACAAGTTCTAATATGATAAGTCCTGAGTTTGAACAATATTGTGGAACACCTTCATGTAATCCCAATCTTGTTTTAATATAGCATCCATATTCTGTCAAAAGTTCTTGAACTTTTGTTGCTGCCTTTTCCCTGTTATCAATTAAAATTGCCATAACAGTTCTTACAGTAATATCTGTCATAAAAACACCCCCTTTTTTAGTGCAAAAATTCACAAAATTAATCAAAATACACGTTATTTTATTTATCAATAATATTATACCATTATAAAAGTTCTTTTAAAGTTTTTAAAACTTCATTTGCGTGATCCTTTACTTTCACATTTCTCCAAACCTTTACTATATTTCCGTCTGGATTAATTAAAAAGGTACTACGAATGACTCCAAAATATTCTTTTCCATACATCTTTTTCTTACCCCAAGCCTGATAATCTTCAATAACTTTGTGAGCTTCATCACTTAAAAGAAGAATAGAAAGAGAATGTTTTTCAACAAATTTTTGATGTGATTTTGGACTGTCTTTACTTATACCAATAATAACTGCTCCTAACTTTTCAAATTCTTCTTTTAGCTGCGAAAAATCTTTTGCCTCTCTTGTGCAACCTGAAGTATTATCCTTTGGATAAAAATACAATACAACCCATTTGCCTTTAAAATCTTCCAAACAATGCATTTTACCATTTTTGTCAGGAAGACAAAAATTCTTTGCTTTTTCCATACTTTCGCCTCCTGAAATTATTATACCACTTTCAATTTTAAAATAAAAAAAAGTGGCTCCTACTTGGAGCCACATTCTATTTTGTCAATTCTTTTTCTTTTTCTACAATCAATTTTCCATTTTCTTCATCAACTAGAACAATATCTCCTTCTGCAATTTCTCCAGCAATTATTTTTACCGAAAGTGGTGTTTCAATTTCTCTCTCTATTAACCTTCTAAGTGGTCTTGCACCAAATGCTGGATCGTAACCTTTTTCTGCTAGATATTCTTTTGCTTTCTCTGTAAGTTTTATCTTTAAATTCTTTTCTTTTAATCTATTTTCAAGCCTTGCAACTAATTTTTCTACAATTTCTTTCATATGCTCTTTTGTCAATGGCTTGAATATCACTACATGGTCTATTCTATTTATGAACTCTGGTCTAAAGTAGTGTTTTAAATCTTCACGTACAGATTCTTCTATCTTTTCAAAATCAACTCCAGCTTCTACTTTTCTCAATATCTTATCACTTGCAAGGTTACTTGTCATGATTATTATTGTATTTCTAAAATCAACTGTGTTACCTTTACCATCAGTAAGTCTACCATCATCAAAGACTTGTAAGAGTACATTGAATACCTCAGGATGTGCCTTTTCTACTTCATCAAGGAGTATCACACTATATGGTTTTCTTCTAACAGCTTCGGTTAATTGACCACCTTGATCATAACCAACATATCCTGGAGGTGCACCTATAAGTCTTGCAACTGAGTGTTTCTCCATGTATTCACTCATATCAATCCTTATGAGTGCGTTTTCAGAGCCAAAGAGTAATTCAGCAATTGTTTTTGCAAGTTCAGTTTTGCCAACACCACTTGGTCCTAGGAATAAGAATGTTCCTATTGGTCTATTTGGATCTTTTATACCAGCTCTTGCTTTTCTTATTGCATCAGCAACTACTTTTACAGCCTCTTCTTGGTCTACCATTCTCTGATGGACTAGTTCTTCAAATTTTAATAATTTTTCTTTTTCAGACTCCATCATCTTTGTAGCTGGAATTCCAGTCCAAGATTCTACAACCTTTGCGACAGTTTCAGGTGTTACTTCTCTTGAACCATACTTTTTCTCGAGTTCTTCGTATTGCTGCTGCATTTTGTACATTTGCTGCTTCATCTCTGCAGCTTCTTTATACTGTGAATTAATCGTAAGTTCATCTATTTTTTCACTCAAAGATTTTATTTTTTCTTTCAACTCAGTCAATTTTGGATCACTATTTTTCAAACTTACTTTTGCAGCTGCCTCATCTATTAAATCTATTGCCTTGTCTGGCATAAATCTGTCCTGGATATACTTTGCTGAAAGCTTTGCAGCAGCTTCAATAGCATCGTCTGTTATCTTAATATCATGATGTTTTTCATATGTTTCGCGCAATCCTTTTAATATCTCTATAGTTTCCTCTACACTTGGTTCTTCAACAAGTACTGGTTGGAACCTTCTTGCAAGAGCCTTGTCTTTTTCAATGTGTTTTCTATATTCTTCAAGTGTAGTTGCACCTATGGCATGAAGTTCTCCTCTTGCAAGTGCTGGTTTAAGCATATTTGATGCATCCATTGCACCTTCTGCTGCACCTGCTCCAACAATGGTATGTAACTCATCAATGAAAAGAATAACATTATCTTTCATTTTCTTAATCTCTTCCATTACTTTCTTTAAACGCTCTTCAAATTCTCCTCTGTACTTGCTTCCTGCAAGCATTTTCCCTAAATCAAGCATTAATATTTTTTTATTCTTCAGCTTCTCAGGAACTTTACCTTCAACAATTCTTTGAGCAAGGCCTTCAACAATTGCAGTTTTTCCAACACCTGGATCTCCAATAAGGACTGGGTTGTTCTTTGTTTTTCTTGAAAGAATTTCAATTACCCTTTCAATTTCTTTTTCCCTTCCAATAACTGGTGAAAGTTTACCTTCTTTTGCAAGCTTTGTTAAATCAGTGGTATACTTTGCTAATACATTTCCTTCACCATCAATTTCTCCAGAGTCTGCTAGCTCTTTAACCGCTTTTAAAACCGAATCATAAGTTACATTGTACTTTGATAATATAGCTGCACATTGAGTTGAAGCATCCTTAAGAACAGCTAACAAAAAGTGAACTGGTGATACTTTGCTTGAACCTAATAACTTACCTTCTTTTCTTGAAAGTTCAAAAATCCTAGATAGCTCATTTGACATATAAACACCAGAAGATGAACCGTAGTAAACCCCATATTGGCTTTCAATTAATTCTTCTAACCTATCTTCGATTTCTTCAGTAGGTACATTTAAAGCTTCAAATATTTTTTGAATGTTTTCATCTTGAAGAATTTCATATAGTACATGCTCGGGTTTTAACAGGTTCTGCCTTCTTTGAGATAAGCGTTCTGCTGCTTGCTGGACTAATTCTTGCATCCTTTCATCTAAATATCTCATATATCTCACCTCCGAAAAATTTTTCTTTTATCAGTCATATATTTAGACTGATAACATATGGAGGAGTTCAAAATTTTAATGTAAATTTTTTGTTAACAAAAGTAACAACAAGAAAAATATGGTTTTTGTGATATAATATTAATTGAGTAAATAACTATAACTTAAAAGGTAAATAAAAATTATTGGGAAGGATCAATATTATATATTAAAAGGGGAAAGAATAATGTTGATCTTTTTGTTTATTTTAACCTTCGTTTTAATTTCATTACTATTTTATATTGCTAGAATTATAAAATTAACAAAACTTATTTATAATACTGCAAGGAAAGATTCTAACGTTATAATCTGGAAAAATTCCAGAATTTTATACTGTGACAAGCCATTAATGGAACTATTAAAAAAGCATGGAATAGATGTAAATGATTTTAGAAATTTTTCTTTTGAAAAGATAAATTTCTACATTAATAAATATCCTTTTTTAAAAGAATTTTTTGAAAAGTTTAGAGTAAACTTTGAAGAAAAACTCTTTGAATATGAAACTACCATTTTCCTTTCAAATGAATTTTATAAAATCAAACTTAGAAGGGAAAAGAGTATAGTAAGTGTTTATTCTGTGTTAATGATTACAAACATAATATCAAATATTAAGGAATATACAGATGAATTAATAAGTTCTATTTATAAAATTCCTGAAGAATTTTTTAATTTAACAACCTCGGATACTTCAACATATGAACTTGTAGATTATTTCTTTAATTTTCTTTCCAGTCAAAATATAATTGACTCATTAGTCGTTGGAATTAGAAAGATTGATGGCTCAATTAATATAATTTATGGAAAAATAGGAGATAAAAAATTTAAAAACTTCAAAATTAAGGATAAAACATTAATTTCATACATATCAGATACTGGAGAAAAGTTGTACGTAAATAACTCAGAGGAATTAAAATTACCCGAAGAATATAAATTAATGAAAGTGATTAACAAACCTTACTCAATATATGGGATACCTTTAAGGATAGGAGAAAATGTCTTTGGGGCTGTCTTATTTGAAAAGGAAGGGAATAATAAGTTCTGCTTAAAAGACTTTCATCTATTTGAAATACTTGCATTCTTAATTTCAATTAGTATTAAACTCAAAAATGAATATCAAATCCTCTATAAATCAAGCAAAGAAAATTTCAAAAA
>NZ_JAIHAP010000031.1:0-21324 GCF_020054775.1 Thermosipho sp. (in: thermotogales)
GTGCGTTGAAATACAGAAGTCCGCGGGAGGTATATGAAGAATATCTAAGTTTTACAAAAGTTTCGTAATTTCTGTCCAATTTTTCGGGGTGCATTACAGTTAGTGCATTTTTTTATATTGAGGTATAATAATAGAGTGTATAAAATTTTTAAGGGGGAATTATATGAATTTATTAAAATTTAGTACTAATATAAAAACGGTGGAAGCATCACAACCAATTTTTCTTGAAGGAAGTAACGGCATAGGTGTTTTACTTATTCATGGTTATACTGGAAGTCCTCATGATATGAAATTTTTGGCTGAAAAATTAAATAAGGAGGGCTTTACTGTTTATGTTCCAAGACTGCCTGGTCATGGTACATCAAGCGAAGATTTTTTAAAAAGCAATCACAGAGATTGGCTTAGAAGAGTTATAGATAGTTATTTTGATTTATCTGGAAAGTGTAAAGAGGTTTATGTAGCTGGTCTTTCCATGGGTGGTGTATTAACATTAATACTTGCAAGTATTTTTAATCCGAAGAAGATTGTTAGCATTGCAGGTGCTATTTTTACTACTGAAAAAAAGATAGCTTTAACTCCTTACATCTCTCTTTTTTTGAAAAAAATGAAAAGAGAAGACTACAATGAAACTTATGAAGATAAAGATTTGCAGTATCTTTCAAAAGAATATTGGTCATACAATTGGCCACTTCAGGCAAAGTATTTGTATAAATTAATGAAAATTGCTAGAAAAAGATTAAAATATATAAATTCTGATATTTTAATTCTTGCATCAGAAAAGGATTTGACGGTCCCGCTAGAAGCTGCGCATTATATTTATAACAACGTTTCTTCAAAGAACAAAGAGTTGAAAATCTTTAAAAAAACGGGGCATGTAATGACAAATGATATAGAAAAAGAAGAGGTTGCAGAAACAATTATTGAATGGTTTAAAAAATAGGAGGTGGGATTATAAAGCTCTTTACCGTTGGTCCTGTTGAAATGGAAGAAGAAATTTTAGATATAGGTGGAAAGCCTATACCATATTTTAGGACATCTGAATTTTCTAAAATGATGTTTGAGATAGAGGAGATTTTTAAAGAGGTAATAGATGCGCCTAAAGATTCAAAATTTGCACTTTTGACTGCTTCAGGTACGGGTGCAATGGAAGCGGCTGTAATGAATATTTTTTCGGAAAAAGATAAAGTACTTGTGGTTAACGGAGGAACTTTCGGTGATAGATTTGCTAAGCTTTGTAAAATTCACCAAATTAGTTATGATGAAATTAAATTATCCTTTGGTGAAAAACTCACAAAAGATCATTTAAAAAAATTTAATGGAAGAGATTATACAGGGCTTTTAGTAAATATTCATGAAACATCAACGGGGCAATTGTATGATATAGAACTTTTATCAGAATTTTGCCGTCAGAATAACATGATGTTTGTTGTTGATGCAATTAGTTCTTTTTTAGCCGATGAATTTAGCATGAAAAAGTATAATGTGGATTGTGTGATTTTAAGTTCTCAAAAAGCTTTAGCCCTTGCTCCTGGGTTATCATTTTTGTTTTTAAGTAATAGAGCTTATACAAAAGTTTTAGAAAACGAAGTTAAAAGTATGTATTTCGACCTAAAAGATTATTTTCAAAACATGGAGAGAGGCCAAACGCCGTTTACTCCAGCCGTTTCAATTGTTTATCAATTATATGCAAAATTAAAGAGTATAAAAGAAAATGGAGTAGAAAGTTATATTTTAAAATCAAAAAATCTTGCACAGCATTTTAGAGAAAGTGTTAAATCACTTGTTAAAATACCAGATTATCCACTTTCAAATGCTCTAACGCCAATTTTAGTTGACAATGCATTTGATATATTTTTAAGGCTAAAAGAGGAAGGAATATACGTGACACCAAGCGGAGGAAAGTTAAAAGACAAGCTTCTTAGAATCGGACATATAGGTAATCTTACAAAAAAGGATAATGAAGTTTTGATATCATATCTAGAAAGGATGGTAAAATGAAAGCTATACTTCTCGCTGCAGGAAAAGGGACAAGAATTTCTAGAAAGATATCTAATATTCCAAAATCTCTTGTTGATATAAAAGGCAAGCCACTTATATTAAGAACAATTGAGATGTTGAAGCAGAATAAAATAGATGTTTCTGTGATTTTAGGATATAGAAGGGAGTTATTTTTAGAAATTCTTGATGAAGTTAAAATTTATTATAACCCTTTTTATTCTGTCACCAATAGTATAGCTTCACTTTGGTTTGCAAAGGATGAATTTTCTGAGAAAGAAGATATAATAGTTGCAAATGCTGATGTTTACTGGGATGAACAAATTTTGAAAACGTTGTGTAATTCAAAAGAAGACATTTTAATGTTATACGATTCTTCTAGGAAAGAAGAAGGTGATTATTTATTTTATGTAGAGGATAATATACTAAAAGATCACGGAAAAGAGCTCTTGCCTGAAAAAATTTCAGGGGAATATGTAGGTGTGTCTATAATAAGAAAGGAATTTCAAGCAAAGTTTAGAGAAAGATTAGAGCTTTTGGTTTCTCAAGAAAAGTACGATCTTTGGTGGGAAAATGTTTTGTATTCTTTCATTGAAGAAAGAAATGTTTATGTTAAAGATATTAAGGGGTTATTCTGGGGAGAAGTAGATTATATAGAAGATTACTATAGGATTGTAGATCATCTTAATGGACTTGAGGAGGAAAGATGAGATATAGAGAGATTATGAAGTATTTTGATACTCCAGCTGCCCCCATTTGTTATGTTTTTGTTGATAGGGTGGCTTCAATTTTTGTTTGGCTTAATGTTAACTTTTTGAAGATACATCCCAATTATATCAGTATTTTATCTGGAATTTTTACAGTGTTTTCTGTTGTTAATTTTTCAAAAGGCTTATTTATTAAAGGCGCTCTTTTTTATTTTTTTGCTTTTTTATTTGATGCTATTGATGGGCCTTCGGCGAGGGCATTAAATAAAACGTCTATGTTAGGAGTAATACTTGAAGTTTGGACAGATTCTTTAAGACTTGTTGGTAGTACTGCTGGGATTTCGTGGTACTTGTATAAAAGTACTTTGGATGAGAGATGGTTGTTGATATTATTTATATGGCTTGTTTCATTTTCAGCAGGGCTTTGGCTTTACCCTAAAGCAAAAGAAAGCTTTAAAGATTTTAAGAAAGAAAAGAAAGTTGAAGGATACTACATTTCACCTGTCCCTACCTGGATGGACTATGAAATGATGGCATTTTTCTTTTTACCGTTGTTTGGTCAAGTTAAGTTAGGTATGTACATACTTGTGATTGGTTATTTTATTTCTTCACTTGGTATGTCAGGCTACTTGCTCTTTTTAGGAGGCAAAAAGAAAGAATGAAGAAAAAATTAATATTAAACGCAATAATTGCAGTTGTACTTAGTTTGGGATTAATAATTGCCATACAATTTTTTCAAGGCGATATATCTGGATTAAAAAATATACCAGCATATATATTTGTTTATACGCTAGTAGGTTATATTTTAATGTACCTAATTGGAGGACTTAGCACAAAAATATTTTTAAAGGTTCTTGGATACAAAGTAAGGTATATAGACTGTTTTGAAAATTATTTTTTTGGTAACTTTTTTTCTTACATTACACCCCTCTATGTTGGAGGACAGCCTTTTCAGATTTATCATCTTTCAAAATTAGGTGTTAAGAGTGAAGATGGTACAAATTTTATTTCGACAAGGTTATTTGAGACTTTTGTTGTAAATATAATTTTGGATGTTTGGATTTTTAAATACGCATTTAAAAATTTGAATTTTGGAAATGTTAGTAAATTTATAATTTTAATTGGTTTTATAGTTCAAGTTGCATTGACTATATCGATTTTAATTTTCATGTTTTTTCCGCAAATCTTTCGTTTTTTAATAAAACCGATATCAAAATTATTTAAACTGGATTTGACAAAGTTGGAAAATTGGCTTTCAAATCTAAAAGAAAGTGTCTTTAATATGTGGAATAAAAATGCGTACATAGTTTTGATTGATACGGCATTTTGGTTTGTGATAGTTTGTTTGCATGCCGTGCCATTTTACCTCATGTTCAAGCATTTTGCACATATAGATATTTCTTTTTTGAGACTGGTGGGAATTTTATCACTAATAAACACAGTCGCATATTTTGCCCCTACTCCTGGTGCAGCAGGAGGAATTGAAGGTATGTATCAACTATCTTTAAGAGGAATTATTTCTTCGTCTATAATTTCTCGTGCTATACTTTTGTGGAGGCTTTTTAGCTATTACATTCCAATATTTTTAGGACTTGTATTCATATGGCGTATTAAGGATTGGACGCAAAGATAAAATATATGATCTTTTTATACAAAACAATTTTTTAGCAAATTTTATATTCAAATTACGCTAAAAAAATACTACCACCATCTTTTTACTCTTTCCTTTTTTAGAGGAACCTTTTTTAATATATAAGCACTTTCAATTTTGGCATTTTCATATATTTTTTGCGTTGGACGTCTTGAAATAACATTTAGTACGTTAAACACAAAGATAGTTGGAGAAACATACTTTTGTGTTTTAACAGATGCAAATATAGGAATTGCAAGTAATCTAAGTATACCTTCAATTACAAAATATATTTGTATACCAAAAATATGGTAGTTATTAATGTAGAAATTGTATTTGTTAAATATTGCAGCAAAGTATCCTCCAGATATTGACCCTATAAGTCCACCTAGTCCTCCAAAAAAACCGAATACTGCAAAATACATGGGAGATATTCTCTTTGCTGCTTCCATTGGAAGTATTAATAGTGAAAGGTTTATTGCAGCCCAGCCTATTCCAGATATTACGGCATCAAGCCCCATTGCAAATGGCCAATATTTTTCATTCATTAGTATCCAGATAAATGGTGTAAAAGATACAATCAGTATGCCAGAGATCATAACAGTTTTATTTCCTAATTTATCACTCATTTTACCCCATATAAAATAGAAAAGCATGGATATGAGTGTCATTACTATGGTTGCATAACTTATATATGTCATGGGAATATGAAGGTTTTTAAGCTGGTGGTATGAGAAAAATGGTGCGGTTAATAATAAAATAAAATTCCAATACATGTTTGCAAATGCTAGTTTCAAGAAGTTTTTTTCGCTAAAAACTTCTTTTAATTCACTAATAGTTCCTAAAGTCTTTAAAGGTGGATCATCTACGGGAATTAGTGATATAAGTCCCAAAATTGTTCCTATTAACGTTATTGAGATTACATATATATAATTATATGGTTCAGGAACATTGTCTATAATATATGAAAATAGATAGAAAATTAGCAACGTTGAAAAAGAAATTAAAACACTTCTAATGCCAAAATATCTTCCCCTTTTTTCAGATGGAATTATATCTGAAACAAGCGAAGACCAAGTGTTACCTGCCAATGAAGTAAAAGCTTGTGAAACGGCAAATGTAATTATTAAAATCATAGGGGATTTTTTACCAAGCATTATTGATATGACAACAACAAACCAAAGTAGTTTGAATGAATTAAATAACATTAAAAGTCTTTTTCTGCGTTTGAATTTTTCAATAATAGAAGGAGTGACTATTTGAAGTAGTTGGAATACCATAGGAAAGGCAGCTGTTATCCCCAAAAGCACTTCATTAAAATTAAAGAAAAGTGCAATAGAGGTAAAAACAACTCCTTGAGTTAAAATAAAATAAAAATTTGAAAATATTCCTTCTACTATTAATAAAGAATCATTTTTGGTCATCCTTTAATAACCCCCAGAGGAATTAATTTGGCAACTTTTTTAGAAAGATTTAATTTGTCTACAATTTCAATCACTCTGTCTATTTCCTTATACGCATCTGGAGCCTCTTCTAATATTGTTTTTTTAGATTTACTTTTAACTATTATACCTCTTTTTTGAAGGTTTGAAAGTACTTGATTTAAATTAAGTTTTTTTAAAGCTTGTCTTCTGCCTAAAACTCTCCCTGCTCCGTGGGCTGTGGATGAGAATGCAAAATTTTCGTTTGTTCCTACCATTACATACGAAGCAGTTCCCATATTGCCAGGAATTAAAACAGGTTGCCCAATAGATTTATATTTTTCAGGAATATCTGGATGATATGGTCCAAAAGCTCTTGTGGCACCTTTTCTATGGACTATTAACTTTTGATTGTCGTGTTTTTCAACCTTTGCAATATTGTGTGCAACATCGTACACGATTTCAACTTTTGAAAATTTGGAGAAAACTTTTCTTATGTAGTGGGTAATAATTTGTCTATTAGAAAATGCATAATTTGCGGCACAATTCATTGCAGAATAATATTTTTGACCTAGATCACTATCAAAATAAGCGTATGCAAGTTGTTTGTCTGGAAGGTCGTTATGTAAATTTCTCATAAGCTTTATATAATCAGTTGCAATTTGGTGTCCGAAGCCTCTGCTACCTGTGTGAATCATTATTACTATATGATTTTTATAAAGCCCCAAAATATTTGCTTTTTTCTCATCATATATTTCTTCAACTTTTTGAATTTCAATAAAGTGATTTCCTGCACCAAGTGTACCTAGTTCTTCCCTGCCTCTTTCATATGCTGTTTTAGAGATATCTTCCATACTTGCAGGAGAAATACTTCCAAAATCTTCAATGTATTCTAAATCTTCAGAAAGTCCACATCCCATTTCAATTGCTCTTTTGGCGCCTTCTTCTATTATTTTTTTAAAGGATTTTTTATCAAATTTTTTTGATGTTGCTCCAACTCCAACGGGTATTACATCGTAGAGCTCTTTAATAGTGCTCTCTATATATTTTTTAAAGTCATTATAGTCTATTTGCGTTTTAAGCAATCTAACTCCACAGTTAATGTCAAATCCTACGCCGCCAGGGCTTATAATGTTAGAAAAGGCAGCAACACCTCCAATTGGAAATCCATATCCCCAATGAATATCGGGCATTGCATAAGCGGCTTTCACTATAGTTGGAAGAGAAGCCACGTTTTTAAGTTGTTCAATTGCTTCGGATATTTCTGATAAGTTGTCGGTTAAAACAAAAGCATCAACTTTCATATTCCCGGTCTTTTTTATTTTATGAATATACATTCTTATCCACCCCACAACTTAATAATTTCATTTGACAGGTCAGATTCATTGATTTGACTGGTTAAAAACTCTCCTATGATTTTTGCAGGTCTATTTGAAAGAACGTATATTTTATCCGATAACATTAATGCTTCTTTTAAATCATGGGTTACAAGAATAGTAGTTATATGATTTTTATCTATTTGAGTGTTTAGATCCTTTATTAAATTCCATTTTATGTGGATATCAAGAGATGAAAATGGTTCATCAAGTAATAATAAATCTGGTTCGACAAGTAGCGCCCTTGCAAGATTTGTCCTTTGCTTCATGCCTCCGCTAAGTTTAATAGGATAATAGTCTTTAAATTCGTATAGTTTTAGGGATTTAAGAATATTATCAATTTTTTTACTATCTTCAGATACAAATTTAAGATTTTCATATATTGTTTTCCAGGGAATAAGTCTTGGTTCTTGAAAGATATAACCTATTTTATCAAATTTTTTCTCAATTTTTCCTTCGGCATCCTCTAGACCTGCTATTATCCTCAAAAGTGTAGTTTTACCACATCCGGAGGGGCCAAGAAGTGCGACTTTTTCACCTTTAGATATTGAAAGGTTTATGTTTTTAAAAATGCATAATTTTCCAAAGTTTTTGGAGACATTTTCTAATTTAAGAAGCATAATAAAATTCCTTCCTTTTTATAATGAATTTTATTAGCCTTTCAGAAGATATACCCAATAGTATAGCAAATATAGTTAAAGCATATACTTTTGGAACGTTTACATATTGTCTTGCCCAAGCAATTTGTACACCAATACCTTCGTTTCCTGCTAGATACTCAGAGACTATTATAACTTTCCATATGTTTCCAGAGATAACCTCTAATGCGGTAAATAAAAAAGGGATTACCGAACCTATATAGATATCTTTTACTATTCTCTTTTTTGGAACTTTATAAACATATGCCATTTCAATTAATTTCTTGTCAGTATTTTTGACTCCTTGAGCTATTGCAAATGTTGTATTTGGTAGAAGAGATAGAACAGTTATTACAATCGGTCCTTTAAAACCAATCCCCCAAACAAATATTACTAAGACAAGCCAGGATATAACAGGCACTGACTGAAAAATAGTAAATGCAGGTCTAAAAAGTTCGTATAGTACATCAAAAATTCCCATTAAAAAGCCAAAGAAAAAACCAAGAATGATTGTAAAAGCCAGTGCAATAATACCTTTAAGTACTGTGGAAAGCAGAGAAGACCATAAGGTTTTGGTTTGGACAAGATCAATAAAGACCCTCCCTACAGAGATTGGTGTAGGGAGGATGAGTTGAGAATCTATTATTATCGAAAAAATCCACCAAATAAGTATGAATAAAATTAATCCGTATAAAAATTTCATTTTAGATAGAAACCCTCGTCAGGAACTTGTGGAATGCCTTCAGGATAAAGTTCATGCATTGTTTTTAAAAAGTTGTGAACTTCATTTTTACATTCATTAATTGGTATATACTTAAATGTTGTTCTTTCCAGTGATTTTTTTAGAATAGCAGATGGTATAGGAAGATATTTACTTGTAATTTCAAGTGCTTCATCTATATGACTATTTGCATATTCAACGCTTTTTTTGAATGTTTTTTCAACATCGTTTATTACATTTTCAAATTCAGTAATTTTACCTACTACAAATAGTCCTGCAATAGGAATACCTAATGATGAATTTGATATTTTATTCCATTCTTGTTGGAAGTCAAGAACTATTTTTCCACTATCAAGGCACATTGATACAAAAGGTTCTGGAAGAGCTGCAAAATTAATTTTCTTAGACTTAAAAAGTGCTACAATTTCTTGAGGAGCTGCATATGCAAATTTTACGTCAACATCTGGCTTAAGGCCGTTTTGTACCAAAAGATATCTAAGCAAAACATCAACTGTCTGTCCACGGCCGTGAGCAGAGTATACAGTTTTTCCTTTAAGTGAACTTAAATCTTTAAAGTCTTCGTTTGCAATTAAATAAAAAACTTTCCATTCATGTACACCAACTAATTTTATATCTACTCCACTTGAATATATATTCGCTGCCGTTGTAATTGGAAGTACTACGAACTTTGAATAATTTGATGAAACCTTTGAGACTACTTCATCGAGGTTTTTCCAAAGCTCAATTGAAATTCCAACTTCTCCTTTTACTTTTTCGCCAAGTATAGGTGCTACAGGGAAAATAGTTGGGCCAAAAGGATTTAATAAACTGATTCCAAATTGTAAAATGCTAAATAATAGTATAATACTAATAACTAATTTTTTCATATACATCCCTCCCGATTAATCATTTAAAATCTTTTTTATAGCATCTTTAAATCTTTTACCCCAAAAATATTCATTGTGTTTTCCATTTTCGTCTATTCTAAAATAAATTTTAACAGAAAAATCGTTTAAAATTTCTTTCATTTTGTTTGCAAGTATTACCATTTCTTTATCTTCAAGTTTTCCTACATCCATATAGATTTTTCCTTTTGGAGGATTATCTTTTATATATTCAAAAATTTTCTCGTTTGCAAAAAAACAAAGAAGGACTCATTGCAATTGCTCCTGAAAATATTTCTGGATATTTTGCCAATGCATATAAAGATATTAAACCTCCCATAGATGAGCCACCAATGAAAGTTTTCTCTTTATTTGCTTTAAAATTATTGTCAATAAAAGGCTTGAGCGTTTCAATGATAAATTTTATGTAGGAATCGCCTTTACCACCAGCTTTAAATTTCTCATCATACCACGGGCTATACTCGGAGAGTCTATCTTTTGTGTTGTATATTCCAACAACAATGATTGGTTCAATTTCTCCGTTATTTATTAACTCATCTAATGTTTCATCTATCTTCCATTCTATTCCTATAAATGATGTTTTTTTATCAAATAGATTTTGTCCATCGTGCATATAAATTACTGGGAGGTTTTCTTTATATTTTGGTGGGATATATACAATAATATCTCTAAAATTTTTTAGTTGTGGGGAATAAAAATTTTCATATTTTATTAGCTTCCCTTTCATATCACTAAATCCTTTTACAAATAATTTTATTTTAATATTATCTTTAAAAATACGCGCAATTCTGACACTTTTAATTTCAGATTTTTCTTTGCTGCCTCTATTTACTGTAAATTTTATAACCCCAGAAAGGTCAGTCTTTAGGATATATTTTCCATTTTTAAACTCGAACTTAAAATTGGGGTCACCATATTTCCAACTATTAAAAGAACCTGCTAAAAATATGTCATCTTCAAGTTTTTCTAAGTTTTCTATTTCAAAATATACAGTATATGAAAATATGGAAATTGTAATGGATAAAGTCAAAAATATGAAAAAGAGTTTTTTCAAAAGAAAAGCCTCCTTATATATTATAACACAAAAAGGCCTCTTAGAAGAGGCCTTTTGGAGCAGGCGGTGGGACTCGAACCCACACCCTCCTCCTTACCAAGGAGGCGCTCCACCTCTTGAAGCTACGCCTGCAACCTGAAAATATTTTAACAAATTAACTTTTAATTGTCAATATCTTCGTTTTCGTCATCAACTATTTCAAAGTCGGACATTTCTTCAAACATTTTTGCAACTCTGTTAAATTCGTCTTCGTCTTCGATAGTATCAAGGAATACATTTCCTTCTTCATCAACTGTTTTCTTGAATATGTAGAGTTCTCCAAAATCTGTGATTTCTTCGTTTTCCACAAATATCTCTTCACAAGCCCAATAATCGGAACCTTCATTTTCGATTTCGGCTAGTAGTATAAAGTTGTGTTCATTTCCTTCTTCATCATAAAGTGTAAAAGCCTCTAAATGTTCATGTTCGTGTTCATGTTCATGATGGTGATCGTGCATATTACTCAACTCTCCTTTTAAAAAATTTGCTTATCAATTATAACATGAATATTATCCTTTGTATAGTACTATATTCCAAATTCAAAATTAAACGCAACTCCAAATCCTTGATATGAGTCTTTAGATGGTATTATTTTGTCTGAAGTAATAGTTATTCCAAAATTTGATTTTAACAATATAAGATCTATTCCAAGGCCTAATGTATTTGAGAATACAGAATTTTTTGAATAGTATCCGAATTTATAAAATGGTATTAAAAAGAATATTTTTTTATAAATTTCTGCTGAAAGTGTGTAACTTTTATCGAAATAGTACATACCTTCCAAGTGAAAATCTGCTAAAAATTTAAAGTTGTAATAGCCACTTAGGTTGAGCTTTGGAGAAATTTTAATTTCTTTGTCTATTGATTTAACTTCCAAATTGGTATCTACAATTTCAAATGAGAGATTTTCATAAGTTGCATCAGTAGTTATTCTTAATAATTTTGCGCTAGGTAAAGTTATAGGTTTGATTGTTATATTATTTACAAATATTCCAAGTCTACTGTTTGAATATCCTAACGAAGCTGCTATACCCGTTGGTGATTTTTTTGCTTCGTTTTCTGATTCTGTATTTATAGGAATGTATCCAATCAGGTCATAATTTAATTCTAAATTGATCTTTGATGGAGATGAGCTAGAAGTATATTTAAAATAAAATTTTTGATCTTTTTCCGAAATATATATAACAGGAGTGTATACATAGGGAGATATTGAAAGATTATTAAATTTTAATGCAACGCCTATATTTAAAAATGTGTTTGAGTAAGAAGGAATTTTAATCTCGTCGTATTCATATGTTTTATCTATTTCGATATCATTTGTTAAAAATTTAAACAAATCGTCTGGAATTGAAAGTAATAGATTCATATCCAGCTCAGCAAATGGCGTTAATGAAAATTTTCCAATTTTTATAGAAGCACTTGCATGAGTATTACCAAAAATCCCTACTCTGAATGAATTTATTTTGTTTATATCAAGAATACCATCATTTAGTAAATTATTTAAATTATCTACATTGTATATGAATTGGTAAAGGTAAGGGTTAAATGAGAAGTTTAATTTGAAAAGTTTAAAATTGTTATCGTAATTTACAAATGAAAGCGAAGTTATTGCAAATAAAAAAATGATTAGAAAGAAAAATAATTTTTTCATAAATTATTCACCTCCTAATGTGAATTCAACATTTTCAAGATTTAAATCTAGAGAAAGGTATGAAGAAGCATCAATGTATGAACTTGAATTGATTTGAATTGAAGAATCTTTTGGAATAAATATTTCAAGAAGTGTTTTTTGCTTTGTTATATCGGCAAAATCTTGTTTGGTGATAGAAATTTTAGTATTTGAGTCATCAATAAAACTAGAAAGATTACCCAATTTAAAACCTATTTTACTTAATCCTGTTTGATTTTTCCATTCTTTGAAAACAATATAAGCAGATTCAATATTTTCAAGAATTGTTGCAACAGATGTTAGATCAACTTCCTGACTTATGATACGGTAGTCGGTCTTAACAGTTCCCGATAAAGGTATTTTAACAAAGTATTTGATACCGAATTCATCATTATCACCCGGTGTACCTTTGACATATATTGTTGCAGACGCTTCAAGATTTTTCTTGTTTTCAAGTGCATTTTTTAATGTTGCACTTAAATTAGCTTCTGATGAATTTTTTGTAAGAATTATTTTTGAGTCATTTAGATAAAATGTTAATGTGGAGTCTAAATTTGTGGTAGTTGATTCAAAGTAAATTTTGAATTCTACATTGTCAAAACTGAGCATTTCAAGGGGTGATGAATCAGAAATTATAGAGAAATTCAATATAGTTGTTTTGTCAAATACATTAAATGTAGCATCACCTGAAATACCTTCAATAGGAGTTTCAATTTTTGGAGATATCTCGAAAGTATTTTCAGTAGAAACCGTAATAGGAGTCTCTGATGTAATTTTGAAACCACTATTTTCAAGAGATTCGACCATTGATGTAGTAAAATTGTTTAATTCGTAGTGTAATGTTGTAAGAGGGATTTCAACGTGATTTTTGTATTTAACTTTGATTGTTTCCGGTAACTTTTTTGGAACGTTTATTCCACATGAAAAGAGTATAAAAATTACTAAAAAGACTAAAAAAACAAATTTAATTCTTTTCATATAAACCACCTCCAAAAAATTAAGTTTCAAACTTTGGTTTTACAAATTTCTCCCAGTAGGCAACAATAAATATTAAGAGTGGGACAGCAAAAAATGTACCAACAAGACCAAATATCTGGTTAACAATAATTATGGCAATTATCATTAAAACAGGATTCAAATTAAGATTCATCTTCATAACATTTACAAAAATTATGAAAAGAGCAAGATGAATAGCTATAACGAAAATATTAACAATGATAAATCCTTTTAGGCCGAGTGTTAGCGAGAATAAAAACACCGGTACATATTCAAAAAAGACTCCAACAATTGGTATTAAGTTTGTTATACCTGCCCAAAATGATAATATGGCTGCAAGTTCCTTAAAGTAAAACGATGACACGATATAAAAAGCTATGGCTGTTATTACTGCATTAATTACTACAACATTTACAAAATTAGAAAGAGTAGAATATACTTTGTCAAAGAAAGTTGCTACATCATTTCTAATATCTTTCGGAAATAAATTAGGAAATGTGTTTTTCAACCATGAGGAGTACAGGAGGATGTATATTGTAAGTAAGATTGAGTAGAATATTGTTATAAAAAATGTAGGTGTTCCTTTTGCTATGTTATTTAGCAAAGAAGTTGTCAGATCATTCAATTTTGGCCTTATCCAATTCATAACGTCATTTACTCCGCTGAGAAGGTCTGGATTATTTTCTAGATAACTTTCCCATGCTTTATTCTCAAAGACCGAATTTATTGTAGCAATAAATTCTCCAAATTGTTGAGCTACAGATGGGATTATTAATATTATACCATAAATAATTATGAAGAAGTAAATTATTAGTCCCAAGATTATGGAACTTTTTGTAGAAATTTTAATAAGTTTGAAAAATTTGGCAATTAGATTCACAATCAAAACAGACATTAATGTAAAAACAAAGATATTAAGAATTGTATCAAAAATAATACAGAAAATCAGAAAAATTAAAGCGTATATTCCAACAAAAAAAGCAGCCTTTAAATCTTTATCCTTCATGCAGTATAATCCTCCTTGAAATGTTAGGTTCAAAATATTGTCTTATTTCCTCCAGGTTACTTGTTTTTCCAAGAACAACCATTAATTTTATCTTTGCTTTTTGCCCTATTGGATGTTCACTCATAATAGCACCTTTTTTTCTTAAATCAGCTCCTCCACCAGCATATCCATACACAGGGTATACTCTACCTTTAAAACATCTTGAGGTAATTATTACAGGTATTTGCTTTTCCTTTATAACTTCCTCAACTGCTTCTGCAACTAATGGTGGAACATTTCCTCTTCCAAATCCTTCAAGTATTATTCCTTTATAGCCTATTTCTGCTGCATATTTTAATAGCTTTCCATCATCTCCAGTAAAAGTCTTTATTAGTGCCACTCTCTCTTCTATTTTATCGACTAAAATTTTTTCCCTTGTAAGAGATTTTCTAAAGAATATGACATTATCTTCATCAACAATTCCTAAAGGACCATATCCGGGAGAATCAAAAGTTGCTACGTTGCTTGTATAAGTTTTTGTTACTTCTCTTGCAGCGTGGATTTCATCGTTTAAACAGACCATTACACCCATTTGATTTGCTTGCGGAGATAAAACTGTTAATACAGAGGAATAAACATTTCTTGGACCATCTGTTCCAAGTTCACCAATATTTCTCATAGCTGCAGTACAAACAACAGGTTTTTCAGACTTTAAAGTCAAATCTAAAAGATAAGAAGTTTCCTCAAGTGTGTCCGTACCATGGGTTACTACAACACCTATAACATCATCATCTTTTTGAATTTCATCTATGGTTCTTGAAAGTTCCCACATTTTTTGTGGAGTCATATGAGGACTTGGTATATTTGAAAATTCTCTAACTTCAATTTTAACACCAAGGTTTTTAAGCGATGGTATTTCACTTATCAAAGCATTACCCTTATCGTATGGGACAACACCTTGTTCATTTTTAACCATTGCAATTGTTCCACCGGTCGTTAATATTACCACCTTTTTCATATATAATACCTCCTCCTTACCCTACTGCCAATAATCATTCCATATATGAAACCACCTGCGTGAGCCCAATATGCAACACCTGAACCTGTTATGTTAGATAATGTTCCGTTTAGAATTTGTATAGTAAACCATATAAAAAGATAAATAAATGCGGGAATTTCAATTAAAAATGGGACAAACCATATTACCAAGGAAACAATTTTTGAATACCAAAAGTTAACAAAGTATGCTCCCATAACTGCGGAAATAGCACCTGATGCACCTACAAGAGGGTAAGGAGAAAAAAGATTAAAGGCCATATGGAAAAATAATGCAAATAATCCACCTGTTAAATAAAAAAGAAGGTAGTTAAAATGTCCCATCCTATCTTCAACGTTATCACCAAAAATCCACAAAAACCACATATTTCCAAGTATATGTGACCAACCACCGTGTACGAACATGTGTGAGATAAACGGAAAAATAGGATTTGAATAAATTATGTTTTCTATTAGATTCCATTGATAAACATATTTTATTTTATTTGTTAATACGTGAGTATATCTTAGTGGAACTACACCATAGTTAAAGAAAAATTGTTGAAGTTCAGCGTTATTAAGTATTAGTTCGTATAAAAATATGACAACATTTATAAATATAATCGTATATGTAATGTACGGCTTTTTTCTGCTAGGTATAGTATCATACAATGGAAACATAGGTTCACCATCCTTTCATTATGGCATACCATTAAGCCTTATATATAGTACTTGCCAGATCTTTAATAGTATAAAGCTGCAGATCAAAAATACAATTAACACTATAGATATTAAATTTCCTTTTCTCATTTAACCACCTTTTAGGATCCCAAAAAATTCATGAGTAATTTGGGAAAATGTATAAAGTGCTTCTGCAGAGGGGAGGTAATCTAAGAAACTATTTCTAAAGTCTATTGGATAATCACATACAATAGGGATTATATTTTTTTTTGAGTATTTTTCAAAGAGCATTATACTTCTTTTCATATGAAGAAATGAAGTTACAAGTATAATATTTTCAAAATTTTTTTCTTTTAATAGTTTTGATACGAAAATTGCGTTTTCTTTTGTTGTTCTTGCCTTATCTTCAACAATTATATCATTAATATTTATGCCTAAGGTTACCAAGATTTCTTTAATTATAGCACTTTCACTAATTCCCTTTCCAATTACACCACCACTAATTATTATTGGAGCATTGGTTTTTCTATAAATTTCAAATCCTTTTAAAAGTCTTTTAAGCGTATGATTACCTACTTCATATTTTCCATCAAAAAAAGTGATACCGCCTCCCAGTATCACAATTACCGAATTCTGTGAGTCGGGAATATTTTTTTCTTTTATATAGAAACTTTTTGATAGAAAATATACAAAAAATGGAGAAGAAATTAGATAAAAAACTATTGATAAAATAAGAAAAAATCGCCAAATTTGGCGTTTTTTTAAAAAATAATATAAAGTTAAAAGAGAAAAAAATGCTATTAAAATTCCAGGAAATTGAACAAAACTGCCGATAAACTTGTACAGGTATATCATTTTTCCCCTCCAAAAAAGTGCTTTCTTTCGGCTATCTCGTCTATATTTTTAATATCCTTTCTTTGAAGTTCTATATATTCTTTATTTTTAAACCTTTCCTTAAGCTTTTCCAAAGATTTTCTTTCTTTTCTCTTTTCAAGATAGTCTTTTAAAACTTTTTCTTCCATTAATGATATTTCGTAAAGCTTATCTTTTAAGCTTTCTATGTATTTTTCTCCAGAGTTTTTAATTTCAAGGAGCATATTCAAATATAAACCGTTTATTTGTTTTCCGAAAATTTCATTTTCCAGAGATTTTAAGTAATCTACGGTTTTTTGAATTTCCTCTTCAATTTTCTTTTTTTCCATCCTTACTTTAAAAAGCTCTTGCTTTATTAATTCTTCCTGTTTGGATGCAAAGTCAAGCAATTTTTGTAGTCTAAATTTCATATTCTTCTAAAAAATTCGAGAGTATTTTTACATATTGTTCTAGAATTTTTTTACTTTCACTTGAAAAGGAAATCCCTGAAAAATTATCTATTGAAATATTTCCAATAACGTTATTTCCAACCTTGAATACTCCCAAAAGTGGTCTAAAATTTGGATCGAACATACCGTATTTTTTAAATGTTTCTGCAAGCGGGCTTGTTGAAACTAGATCTTTTGCCCCTTCAATTTCGAATACTGTGTATCCTTCTTTTATCATTTCCTCAATTTTTTGACCATATGAGGATTTTTCTGGTGGAAATTCAAGTTTTGTAGCATCTTTGTATCCTACTTCGGCAACACATTTGTACTTTCCATCTTTTATTAACCACACGGTTCCTTTTTCTGCTTCAGGTATAATTTGAACAATATCTTCAAGCACTTTTTGGAGAAAATCTTCAAGCTTTTCTTTTTTCCATGAAATAACAGCTTCAACCATTTTTTCCATGGTTGTATAATATTGTTTTTTTCTTGCTTCGTTTTCTATCTTTGACAAAACATTTTCAACTTTTGGCAATATTAAAGGAACTATATAATTAGTAAGTTTAAGTGTAATTGGAGAGCTATTGATTACAACTTTGTACTCGTCAAATGGTATGACAATGTATTTTACAGTATTTACACTAAACTCCTTTATTCCTTCCTTGGTCATTGCTTTCAAACACACATTTTCTGGAAAGAAACTTTTAATAATTTCATTATTTTTTATTAATGCATACTTGTCTAAATGCATTTTTTCCTGAACTTTATCAAGGAGCCTTTCAACAAAAAAGTCTTTACTCTCAAGTGGTGATACTAAAAGTTCTCTAATTATTTCCGACACTTTTAGGTTGGCTTGAAGTACTAAATCGTTAAAATATCTCTTTGTTTCGTCAAATTCAATTCCTGCAACGCCGTATGTTCCATCACCAAGCCTAATTGGAATAACCACGACTCTGAAAAATTTGTCGTTATATTCTTTTTCGTATTCTTGATTTTTTTTCGATTTGATAACTTTTGTTTCGATTTTTTCGGAAATAGTATTTCCGAAAATTTTTTGATCGGTTTTTCCTATGACCTTTCTATCATCAAGTTCATAAGTTTTTTTCCATTCCTTGTTAATCCAGACATATCTGAATTTATTGTCTTTTATAAATGCTGGTGATGGAAGTCTTTCAAAAAATTGTTGTAAATAGAATAGATGCCTCATACTACCTCCTCCAATCTTACTGGAACAATAGTTGAAATGTCATCAACTTTTGTAATTCCAACCATTATTTCTGCCGCTTCCATTACATTCTTCTTGTGCGTTATTAGTAAAATCTGTGCGTTTGAGTTTTGCAATAGCGTTTTGAATCTTTCGGCGTTAAATTCATCTAATGGAGCATCTGGTTCGTCTAGAACGTAAAGTGCACTTGGTTGAGCTTCAAGAAGTGACATTAAAAGCGCTAGGCCGACCAATGCTTTTTCGCCACCCGATAAAAGCTGCAACTTTTGTGCTCTGCTATTAGCTTTTGAAATAACTATTTCTATACCACTTTCTAAAACGTTTTCTTTATCAAGAAGTTTTATATCGCCTTTTCCGCCAAAAAACAGCTCTTCTATGTATTTTTTAAATGTCTTTCTTACAGTATTAAAGGTATTCATAAACACCTGTGTTGCTTCTTCATCTGTTTTTTCTATCAATTCAATTAACTTTTGTTTTGCATTTTCAAGGTCCTTTTTTTGAAGCTCAAGCTCTTCGTATTTTTTTACAACTTCTTTGTATTCTTCTTCGGCCTCAAAATCAACGGGCCCGATGTATTTTATTTTATTTTCAAGATCATTCATTTCTTTTTTTATGTTATTTACTTCCTCTTCTGAAATCCTTATGACTTTTCTGTATTTTTCATCTATATTTTCAATTTTCATCTTTTTAGCTTGTATTTCAAGCTCAAGAGAATGCATTTTTTCCCTGAGCTTTTCAGTTTCTTCGCGTAGTTTTTCCATTTTTTCTTCCACTTCTTTTAATTCTTTTACTTTATCATTTTTTCCACTCTTATCTTCATTCATGCTTTTGAATAAAGCTTCAGTTTCTGATTTTAAAGTATTTAATTCTTGTTCTAATTCTTTTATGTTTTCTTCAATTGAGTCAATTTCGTCTCTCAAACTTTTTGCTTCTTTAGAAAAAGTAGATATTTCTACTTCAATTTCATCTTTTCTTTTCAAAGCTCTTGTAATTTCACCTTCGTATTGTAATTTTCTTTCGTGCAATGTTCGAATTTCGCTTTGAAGTTCCATGTATTTTTCATTAATCTCTTCCAATTTCTCTTTATCTTCAAACATTTCTTTGTTTGAATCTTCCAACTCTTTCTTTAAAAGTTTTAATGTATTGTTAGAACTTTTTATTTCAGACTCTATAACTTTTATCCTTTCATTCATTCCCTGGACTTTTAATGAATAATCGTTTTTTAACTTTTCAAGATTTTTAATTTCTTTACTAAGTTCACTTTCAGATCTTACTAATTCTTGTAAAAGCCTTTTTGAAGATGAGCTTTTACTTGAATATTCTAAAAGTTCGCTATTTACTACTTCACTGTAATTTCTAAGTTCATCTAGTTTTATCTTAAGATTCTCTAGTTTTTTTGTTATTTCCTCTTCTATCTTTTCTTTTTCAGTAAGTTCGTTTTTTAAATTTTCTAGTAAGTTTTTTCTGGCAAGAAATGACGTAGAATTTTCATATTTTCCTCCTGTCATTGCACCACTTGAACTTATTATTTCACCGTCTAAAGTTGCTATTCTTAGATTGTATTTTCTTTTTATATCTACAGCAATATCTATATTTTCTACTACAATGTCATTTCCAAATAGATAATTTAATAATTTTTCTTTTTCGTCTATTTTTACTTTGACAAGATTTTTGGCAAAGTCAATTGCGTTTTTTGGAAGGTTGATATTAGATGACTTTGCAGATATTAAATCCAAAGGAATAATAGTTACCCTACCGATTTTATTGTTTTTTGCAAAATTTAATATTTTTTTTGCAACCTCGGCACTTTCAACTACTATATGTTGTAATCTTCCTCCCAATAAAGCTTCAATAGCTTCTACATATTTTTCATCTGTTTCTATAATGTTTGCAACAACGTCAATAATACCCGGGAATTGATCTTTTTGTTCAAAAATCCTTTTAATAGCATTTGAAAATCCTTGATATTCATTTAATTGCTTTTGAATGACAAAAATCTCAGATTGTATTTCTTTTTTTCTGTGGACAATTTTTTCAAGGTTTTCTTTTAAAAACTCTCTTTGACCTGCTATGGATTGCATTTCCTGCTTTAATTGTTCTATTTCTCCAAGCAATTCCTTTGTCTTTTTATCATATTTTTCTGAGTTTTGAGAAAGCTCATTTATTTCTTCGTTAAGTTCATTTGATCTTTCTAGCTTTGTTTCAAGTTGTTCTTCAACCATATTTAGTCTTTCTGTTAAATCAATTATTGATTCTGTTAGAGATTTTTTTTCGTTTTCAAGTTTATTCAAACTTTTTTCTAGTTCATCGTATTCATTTTTCTTTTTTAAAAGACTCATCTCTTTTTCAGAGTATTTTGAAGTTAATAAATTTCTTTCTTCTTCTACTTTTGATAAAATTTCTTCTTTTTCAAAGAGTTCTTTTTTTAAACTTTCAAGAATTAGATGTATTTCTTTTTCTCTTTCTGAGATTCTTTGAGTTTCTTCTTTTAGTGAATCAATTTTTGCCATTTTTTCAACATAAATACTTTTAAGATCGTTAAGTCTGTTTGTATATGAGTTTTTTAGTTCAAGTAGTTGGTTTTGTCTTTGCTTTTGAGTTTCAAGAAGACTGGTAAAGTCTTCCATTTTTTTATTTAGTTTATTAAATTCTTCTCTTAGGATCGACCATCGGCTTTCTGTTTCTGCAAGTTCATTTATCTTTTCTTTATATAGTTTTTTATTTTTTAAATATTCTTCTTCCAATTCTTTTAGCTTCTCAGATTCGAAGGTGTAAATAGCTCCAAAGTATTTTTCTCTTAAGGCTTCTAACTTTTCAGAATATTCGCGGTATTTTTCAGCCTTTTTAACCTTTATATATAGGCTTTTTTTATTTCGTTCAATTTCATAAATTATATCTTTTAGCCTTTCTATGTTTGCTTCTGTACCTGCTAGCTTTGAAAGAGCT
>NZ_JAIHAP010000003.1:0-73797 GCF_020054775.1 Thermosipho sp. (in: thermotogales)
TGCGTTGAAATACAGAAGTCCGCGGGAGGTATATGAAGAATATCTAAGTTTTACAAAAGTTTCGTAATTTCTGTCCAATTTTTCGGGGTGCATTACAAGGCTTTTAAATTAAAACCGTTTGAACTTTTCGTTAATTTTTTCACGAAATAAACATTGTTATTTGAATAATAAAAAAAAATTATTTGTTGCTTTTTTGTCTATAATTAATCAATAAACTTTTAAAAGCACGTGTATTATTCATTAATTGCTCTATATTGGTTAATTCAAGATTAAGGCAAAATAAAATTATAATAAATGTAAATTATATTATATATTTTTTTGATAGAATTTTTTTGAACTTCAACAAAGAAGGAGGGGGATTATGAAAAAATTTTTTACAATACTCTTACTTACTATTTTGTCTATTTCAATGATTTTTTGTAAAAGTTTTAAGATCGAAAAAGTTAGTTTAGAAACACCAAGAGAAAATTATTTTCCTAATTTGATCTTTACTAGTTTTTTAAACTCTTCAAACCAATTCTTTTTATACTCTGAATCTAAAAAAACTCTATTATCAGTAAAAATTAACATACTTTCAGCTTTTAATCCAGAAGACATCTACATAGAAGATTATTTAAAAAATATAGATTTTAATTTTGAAAACTTTAAAATTATTGACTTTGATTATAATACTTTCACTTTGTATTCAGACAATAAAATAATTAAAATCTCAGAATCTGGCGATGTAATCTCAACTAATAAAATAAGTATTGATCTTGGAAAATTTCCATTAATTAAGAAAATTGACGAAGATAAATATTTTATAGTAGATAAAAAATTCTACACTGTTTCTTCTTCCGGAACTGTTTTAGACTCTTTTGATAGCATAAAAACTTCCGAATTTACTATAAAACCTACCAACATAGTGAACTTGGCAACATTTGGTTATGATCTTTACTTTATTACAGACAAAAACAGTATTATAACTTATAATCCTTTAACAAAAATGGGGGAAATTATATTAAAAGAATTTGATCATGGAAGAATTAAAAATCTTGCCATTGAGCCATACACAAAATCTATATTTATATCCTTCACAAATAACGATCAAGATATGTCAATTGGATACGTTGATCTTAAAGAACAAGTAGTTAAAGTAATAGATAATGAAAAAGTAAGTGATTTCTTAGGAATTTTGTTCAACAAAGGTTTTCTATGTGTAATTAAAAAAGATGGATACAAAGTCTTCTCTATTTTAGACATTGTAAAATAAAAAACATGAAAATATAAATATCCAACAATTTTCTTTGATACTCTTTCTGTAATTTAGCTCTTTTACACTATATTGGTTCACAAAGAAATATATTGAAAAAACTCTTCTTGGCACTGATAGCCAAGAAGAGTTTTATTATATAAAATATACTGTGTTAAAATGAGAATATCTAAAATCATGAAATTTAAAACATTGAACATGAATATGAAGATAAAAGTATGGGTAAAAGAGAAAAATACTTGCAAAAAGTTGGAATGCCCCCAGGAACCCTTTTATACACAGGTTCTAAAAGTAACGTCTTTGAAATAAGTTACATAAAATACAATGAGAAATTTTTTGAATAAGACAAAATTCTAAATATCGAAAATTGCTATGATGATAATGAGTATAATCAAGAACTTATTACTTGGATTAATGTTGTTGGAATTCATAAAGAAGAAATTATTGAAAAAATAGGAAAATATTTCAACTTACACTCTTTAACTTTAGAAGATATCCTTAATATTTATCAAAGATCTGAATTGGAAGAGTTTGAAGATTATATATTCATAGTATTAAAAGATTTAAAATTTGAAGAAAATGGTAATTTAATTGATGTAAATCAAATAAGTATTGTTATCAAAGGAAATTATATAATAACTTTTTCAGAAAAAATTCAAACATCTTTGATAATCTTATTGAACATATAAGGAAAAACAAGGGAATTATTCGAAAAAAGAAAATAGATTATTTACTCTATAGAATTGTCGATACAATTGTTGATAATTACTTTGCAATTTTAGACAAGCTTGAAGAAGAAATAAAAGTTCTTGAAGATGATATTATATCTGAAACATCCAAAAAAACAATAAAATCAATTCAAACATTAAAAAGAAATATGATTAATTTTCGAAAAATTGTCGACCCCTCAGAGAAATTTTAAATAGTTTGATTAGAGACATGAGCGATTATTTAAGTGATTCTATACTATACTTTAGAGATACATACGATCATGTTATTCAAATTATTGAAGAATTAGAATCCATTAGAGATCAAGTTTCAAGCACTTTAGATATTTTTCTTACAACTGTAAATAACAAAATTAACCATGTTATAAAAATATTAACTGTAATATCCACAATATTTATGCCAATAACTTTTATCTCCGGAATTTATGGAATAAACTTTAAATACATGCCAGAATTATATTGGAAATGGAGTTACTAAGTAGTTTTAGCTGTTATGTCAATAATTGTAATTTTCCTAATAATAATATTTAAAAGAAAAAAATGGTTATAAAATTAAATACAAAAGAGCTGGAAATAAACTCCAGCTCTTTTTAAAAATCAAAATTTTGTATAATATTTAAAACTCATTTACTAGACAACTTTTTCAACCTTTCTGGATTCATGTAATTTAAACAGCAACCGCTTCCAAACATTTTTACTTCCTGATCCTTTTCCATTTCTACTATTTTGTCATAAATGCCACATTTGTTATCCTCAGTCAAATATTCACATTGATTTTTTTCTTCATTCCATTTTCCATAATAGCAAGGAGTCACCTTACAACAGTAACCACATTGAACACATTCTGGGCAGCTATTTTCATTTCTTAATTTTTCTACCATCTCATCTAAACTTTCAAATTCTTCATCGAAATCCTCAAAAAACATCTTTACTCTCCTTCCAACTCATTTAACCTTTCTTCAACAAATTCTACAATTTCCCCAATGTGCTTTTCAGAAAAATCAAGCTTTATTCCAGCAACCTCATACACTTTATCAATTGGCATCTTATAGCCAACCTTTAGGAAGTTATGATAATCTTCAATCGCCTTTTCAGGATTCTCAATGTAGTTTTTATAAATAGATAACGCACCAAGTTGAGCAATACCATACTCAATGTAATAGAATGGAACTTCAAAAATGTGAAGCTGGAACATCCATCTATTATTCTTTTCAAAATCAAGTCCACTCCAGTCAATTCCTCTATTGAACTTATCCATCAATTTGCCAAAGTATTCTTCTCTCTCTTTTGCCGTGTGCTCTGGATTTGTATAAATCCATTGTTGGAAAGCATCAACCGTCATACACCATGGCAAAAATAGTAGTGCACTTTCAAGTTCTTCTATCATTGCTTTTCTAAAATCATCTTCATCCTTATAATATTCATTCCAATGATGCATTGTAAGAAGTTCCATACTCATCGAAGCAAGTTCTGCAATTTCCATTCTATGTGGTCTATAGTACTCTATAGGAATATTAACAGTTTCAAATGTATGCATTGCATGTCCTGATTCATGAAGAAGCGTTCTAACATCACTGCTTTGTCCTGTTGCATTCATGAATATAAATGGTGCCCCTGTCTCTGGCAATGGATAATTGTATCCACCAGGAGCCTTTCCTTTTCTATTCTCAAGGTCCAAAAGTTCAGAATTTTTCATCATTTCAAGCCTTTCTCCAAAAACTCTCTTTACTTTTCCCAACACTCTAATTGCTTTATTTACAAACTCATCGATTGTGTTATATGGTTTTAATACCTTTCCATCAACATCGACGCTTGTATCCCACGGCCTTACACTTTCAATACCGAGCTTTTCAGCTCTTCTTTTCATCCTTTTTTCAAAAAACGGCATGACCTTCTTTTCAACTGACTCATGGAATTGCAAAACATCTTCAACCGAATATTCAAATCTTCCCTTCAAATTATGCATGTAATCTCTGTAATTTTCAAATCCAGCATTTTTTGCTTGCTTTATTCTAATCTCTTTAAGTTCGTCAAAAAGTTTATCCAATTCTTCTTTTCTTGACAAAAGCCCCTCAAATCTTTTTCTCCAAGCTTCTTCTCTTATCGTTCTGTCTGGAGATTTCAAATATGGTAATAATTGTTGCAAAGTTTTTTCTTCACCTCTAAAATCTACCACAATAGAACCGTAAATTGAACCATACTTATTGGAAAATTTTCTTTCTTCAACTTGGAGTGGAATATTTTCCTCTCTAAATAGTTCAATATTGTTAGATATAATTTTCAACATATGCTGGTATTCATTTGGCAACTTTTTAGAAAATTCTGAGTTATATATCTTTTTTTCAACTTCAATTGAATATGGTTTTAGTTTTGAAACAACGTTCTGGAAATAATCGTTAAACATCTCTGAATATTCAGGTTTGTCTGCAAACCTTGTCATATTAATATATCTTCTTCCCATTTCCTCTGAAACAATATCACTTAATTCAGTAAATTTTTCTACAAGTGATATAAGTTCTTTTTCACTATTAATATTCTCCGATAACAACTGTTTTATACTCTCTAGTATCTTTTCACCATCCGTTGATGATAAATCTTTAAAGTATTTTCTAGGTTTTCTTTCAATCTTCTTGTCCGTAAATATCATCTAAATTCCCCCTTTTTAAATCTCTTGTTATTGGCTTTTTCCAATTAGAAAACTTTATAAAAAGATAAGCAAGAAGTAGTGCACTTACATTACTTATTATCATAGCAAAAAACAATCCTGTAAAGCCATACTTTGTAGAAAAAAATGCAACTAGAGGTACTCTAATTCCCCATAACCTTGTTATATCAACTATCATTGAAAGATCTGTTCTACCAGCTCCTACAAGCGCATGTACAAACACTGACATAGAAGTAAAAAATGGTAAAGAAAAAGAAACATACCTAAAAAATATATAACCAACTTCTATTACATCTTTTTCGTTTATAAAAAACTTTGTAAGCTGTCCGCCAAAAAAGAAGGTAAGAGTACTAAGGAAAAATACAATAGTAAAATTCGTCCAAAATGCTACCTTCAAAGTTTTTTCAGCACTTTTTACATCACCAGCACCCAAAAACTGTCCAACCATTGCAGTAACGGAATTTGCAATCCCAAAAGAAATCATTGTAATAAAGTTTATTATTCTATTTCCAACACCGTATGCACTTACAACAGTCGGTCCAAAACTTGAAACAAATCTCATAATAAAAACAAAGCCAAGCGATGTAATACTCATACTCAAAGAACTTGGAAGTGCTATTCTAAAAACTTTTTTAATCAACTGCCAATCTGGTGTTAAATCTCTTAAATGTATCTTAAATCCTCTTTTTCCTTTAAACAAACTTTCAATAGCCATAAGGGCAGCTATAATCCTTGCAATTGTAGTTGCAAGTGCAGCTCCAACTACACCCATTTTTGGAAAAATACCTATTCCAAAAATAAGAAGCGGATCAAGAATAATATTAATTATCGTTGAAATTAACATAAGATTCATCGTAAATTTTGAATCTCCCCAACCCCTAATAATGGAACTTACTGTATTAAAAATAAAGCCAAAAGGAAGACCTAACATTATTATATTAAAGTACTTTACCGCATAATCTACAACTTCTGCACTTTCTTTTCCAGCAACAGCCATTATTATCGGCCTTGATATAATTATTGAAAAGATTGAAAAAATTACACCAATTAAAGTAGAGGTTAGCAAACTTTGACCTGCAGATTTTTGTGCAAGTTTCTTGTCTTTTGCTCCAGTAAATTGTGCGACCAATGTAACACCTGCTTGTGAAAATCCTATAGAAAGTGAAATAAACACAAAAATAATTGGCCAGACAATCGTTGGTGCAGAAAATTCTATTTTCCCAAGCTTTCCTAGAAAATAACCATCTACTGCGTTATAAAATGTTTGCATAAGGTTTGAAATTATAAGCGGCCAACTCAGCAAAAACAGTGACGAAAATATTCCCCGATTAAATATATCTACCCTATGTTTATTCTCCAAAACTATACCCCCTAAATAATGATTCGCATTACTAATTATATCATACTTTAAAAAATGATAAAATAAAAATAAGAAAAAATTTATTTTGGAGGTGTAATTTATGAAAAAAGCACTTTTAATATCAACATCTATTATTTTAGCATTTATTTTTATATTTTTAATATGGTCTATTAATCCACTAAAACCATTAAGTGAAGTCGAAAATTATTTAAAATCGAGCGAAAACGTTAAGATTGAATACATAGGTAAAGATATATTTTTTAAACCGAAAACAAATTCTAATATTGGAATTATCTTTTATCCCGGCGGACACGTTGATTACAGAGCGTACGCACCACTGGGCTTTTATCTTGCAAAAAATAACATAAATTTTGTCTTACTTAAAATGCCTTTAAATCTTGCATTTTTTAGAACTAATGGTGCAAAAAGCATAATAGATAAGTATGGAAATATCAAATGGTATGTTGCCGGCCATTCTCTTGGAGGAATTGCAGCAATAGAATTTGCAAAGAAAAATAATGTTGAGGGTGTAATTTTACTTGCGTCATATCCTGCAAAAGATATTTCAAATCTTGAACTAAAAATACTTGCTATTACAGCAAGCAACGACGGTCTTGTTACACAGGAAAAATTCAAATCAAAAATTAAACTTTTTCCAAAAAATACGGTATTTTACGAAATTGACGGTGGGAATCATTCTCAATTCGGATTTTATCCTCTTCAAAAAGGAGACAATGAGGCTACAATTGATAGATACAAACAACTTTCCACAATAGTAAATAAAATTCTAGAATTTATAAACGAAAATAGTTCGTCAAACTAATAATTGTGGTATAATATTTTTTAGGAGGTGATTCAAATGAATTACAGAAAAGTAGGAAAATGGGGATTAAAAATTAGTGAACTATCTCTTGGTTCCTGGCTCACTTTTGGAAATCAACTTGACATAGCTGGTGCAAAAGAAATTGTTAGAGAATCCTTCAAAAACGGTATCAACTTCTTTGATACTGCAGAAGCATATGCAAATGGAATGGCAGAATCAATGCTTGGAGAAGTTCTTAAAGAATTTAGGAGAAGCGACATCGTAGTTTCAACAAAAATATTCTGGGGTGGAAACGGTCCAAATGATAAGGGACTTTCAAGAAAGCACCTTTTAGAAGGAACATGGGCTTCACTAAAGAGATTACAACTTGATTATGTTGATATCGTTTACTGTCACAGGCCAGATCCAGAAACACCAATTGAAGAAACAGTTCTTGCAATGGACTATATTGTAAGAAATGGACTTGCACTCTATTGGGGAACATCCGAATGGAGCGCAGAGCAACTAGAAGCTGCTCACAAAGCATGTAAAGAGCTAAATTGTATACCACCTATAGTAGAACAGCCACAATACAACATGCTCGTAAGAAAAAGAGTTGAGGAAGAATACAAACCAATATATGAAAAATATGGTATGGGACTTACTATTTGGAGTCCTCTGGCATCAGGAATATTAACAGGAAAATATAACAATGGAATCCCAGAAAATTCAAGGCTCGCAAGATTCCCACACCTTAGAAAGCATCTTGAAGAAAATGGGCTTTTAGGTGAGAAAGTATTCAAAAAACTTCAAAAGTTACAAAAAATTGCGGATGAATTAGATGCAAAAATGTCTCAACTTGCAATTGCATGGTGTCTATTAAACGACAATGTAAGTAGTGTCATATTAGGTGTTTCAAGCAAAGAACAACTCCATGAAAACTTAAAGGCAATAGAAATCAAAGAAAAGATCACAGAAGATTTAGAAAAACAAATCAGAGAAATTCTCGAGGAGGAATAACATGTTAAAAAAGTACGCAGAAGTTGCCTTAAAAATTGGACTAAACCTACAAAAAGGTCAAATACTATTCATAAAAGCACCAATTGATGCAAGAGAGTTTGTAGAACAAGTTGTTGAAACAGCTTTTGAAATAGGAGCATTCGATGTTTACGTAAAATGGTCAGATGAAATTATTACAAAAACTAGACTTAAAAATGCACCAATTGATGCCTTAAAAGAATTTCCTGAATGGGAAATAAAAGCATCTGAATATCTCTTAGATAAAAAAGGTGCAGTATTAAGTATTACTGGTGGCGATCCAGATGCACTAAAAGATGTTCCACCTGAAAGAATTGGAATTTTTACAAAAACAGTAAATACGGCAAACAAAGACATAATGAGAAGAATGATGTCAAACGAAATAAGCTGGTGTGTTGTAGCATATCCTACAAGAAAATGGGCCAAAAAGGTTTTAGGAGAAGAAAACACTGAAAAATTACTAGATTATATTTTAAAGGCAAGTAGAATCGAAGGAGATCCTGTAAAAAATTGGCAAGAACATATAGATAATCTTAAGAGAATAACCAAATTTTTAAACGAGAAGCAATTTGACTATCTAAAATATGAAGGTCCTGGTACAGATCTCACAGTAGGTCTTCCAGAAAACCATATATGGCTTTCTGCAACTCAAGAAAATATGAGTGGTATAACATTTGTTCCAAATATTCCAACTGAAGAAATCTTTACAGCACCGCACAAAGATAAAATCAATGGTGTGGTTACAAACAGCCTACCTCTTGTATATGGCGGAAATGTAATAGATAAATTTACACTTGAATTTAAAGACGGTAAAATCGTAAATTATAAAGCAGAAGTAGGAGAAAAAATTTTAGAAACAATACTTAATACAGATGATGGTGCAAAAAGCTTAGGAGAAGTAGCTTTGGTTCCTGTAAATTCACCAATTTACAAGATGAAGACTATATTCTACAACACACTATTTGATGAAAATGCAGCATCTCACTTTGCATTTGGAAGAGCATATCCAAATTGTATAAAAGATGGCACCAAAATGAACGAAGAACAACTAAGACAAAATGGTCTAAACACAAGTCTTACACACGTAGACTTTATGGTTGGAAATGAAAATATGAATGTATATGGAATAAAAGCAGGTGAAAAAATAACACTTATGGAAAGTGGAAAATGGGTAATATAACTGTACAGGCCTCATCATATATTTGATGAGGCCTTTTTTCTTTTAATAATGCTAGATAAAGCTACAATAGATAAAGAAACGATAATCCAGATTAATGGTATTAAAAAATGATTTTCATAGGCAGAGTATCCAAAAGATTTTCTTATTCCATCAACAAGGTAAGTAGAAGGAATAATTTTTGATAAAGTTCCTATTATTCCTGCATTTCTTACATCAAAATAAAGTCCTCCTGCAAACATAAATACTTGAAATAAAATATTTCCAAGTACTACAATCGTCTCCGGATTTTCTATTAAACTTGCTATCATATAACCTAATGACAAAAATACCACACTTCCAAATAACATATAAATTGAGACATTTAACACATCAGGTTTTACTCCATACACTAAAAAATCAAATAAAGTGAATATTACACTTGAAAAAATAATTTGCATCAATGAAACAATAGCGTATACAAAATAAAATTTTCCAAGACTATACGGTGTACATTTTAATCTTCTCAAAAGCCCTCGCCTTTTGTAAAAAGAAATCTGCGAAGTAAAGCCAAAGAATGTTACTGACATTATATTCATTACCAAAATTGAAGCATATAAAAATTGAGAATAAGATATACTTTTTTTCCTTTCATTTACCTTTAATTTTACTTCTTTTTCTGAATTTAACGCATTCAAAGAAGAAAATATATTCACCAAAATATCTTTAACAACCTTTGAATATTCTTTATCTGTATAAAAAATTTCAACATTTACAGGTTTAAACAACTTTGTTTTCGACAAGATCAAAGCTCTTTGAAGTTTTAGATCAAAATTATCTTCAAAGACTATTACTGCATCAAGATTTTTCTCAACAATCTCTTCAACTTTTTTAACCTTTAAAACTTCAAAGTGATCCTTTAGATTTTCTATGAATTTATTTTCACCGATATATCCTATCCTAAATTTTGCATTTTTTTCAATATCACCAAAAATTGATGTAAGCAGGATAGTTAAAAGTATTGGAAAGACTATAATCCAAAAGGTAGCCTCTTTTGACCTTAAAAATTCTATCTTAAATAGTGCCTGAAACATATCAATCCCTCAATTCTTTACCAGTTAATTTTAAAAACACATCTTCAAGAGTTGGATGTCTGACTGTAAAATTTTCTATTTTGTTTTCTATAAGCTTTTGTATTAAACTATTTGGATCATTTGTTTCAACAAGTGTTCTATTTCCAACAACCTTTCCGAATTTTTTATACACGCCATCTATTTCTATTATTGTCTCTAAATTAGATTTTTCTATTAATTTCTGAGGAGTATCAAGGGCAATAATCTTCCCATTATCAATTATACAAACTCTATCGGATAAAAATTGAGCTTCTTCCATATAATGTGTTGTCAAAAATATTGTTTTTCCTTTATCTTTAAATTCAAGTATAATATCCCAGATTTTTCTTCTTGATTGTGGATCAAGTCCTGTTGTAGGTTCATCCAAAAAGATAATTTTTGGATCATTTATAAAAGATAGTCCTACAACAAGTCTTTGAAATTGACCTCCAGAAAGATTTTTCACTCTCTCCTTTTCTTTCTCAACTAGCTCTATCTTTTCTAACACCTCATAAGGATCATATCCATCTTTGTAAAAACTTCTAAAAAGTTTTAGAGTTTCGATAACTGTAAGCTCTCTAAAAAGTTCAGTTTTTTGAAGAGAAACTCCTATAACTGATTTTATTTTCTTATCTATTTTTTCCATTTCTTTATTAAAATAATAAATTTTCCCTTCACTCTTTTCTCTAAGACCTATTAAAATCTCAACAGTGGTTGTTTTTCCAGCACCATTTGGTCCAAGAAGAGAAAAAACTTCTCCTTCCTCAACTTCAAAGCTGATACCTTTTAACGCTTCAAATTTTCCATATAATTTTTTTAAATTTTCCACCTTTACTACCATCTAACCACCTACTTTTTCAGTTTCAAAAAGTATCTTGCCACCAATTAAAAGTAAAAATAATCCAAATACAATTAATATAAATGAATAAATGAAAAACTTAGAGATATTAATTACTTGCATTCCCATTGAAAATTTGAAGATATCAACAATATATTTTACTGGAATAAAAAAGCTTAAATTTTTTAAAAACTTTGGAAGAAATTCTAATGGAAAATAAATCCCAGAAAAAAATATGAATACAATATACAAAAACTGAGATACATTAGCCGCACTTTTTTTGAAAAGAACACTAATCAATGTACCAATTCCAAGCATTCCAATTACAGAAGAAACAAGAGCAATAGAAAAATAAAAAACATTAACCTTCAAAGATATTGAAAACAAAAATGCTCCAATTAACCTTATTATAACTAAAGAAATAAAACTTATAAAAAACTGCGAAATCGAAAATGAAAAGACAAAAGAAAGAGAAGACATAGGAAGCAGTTTTAGCCTTTTTAGTGTACCTACTCTTTTATACCTATCAAATAAATTAACCACAGAAAACATTCCTATGGACATAATCGAAAGTGCAAATGTACCTATATAAATATTTTCCCTTTGCGAAAAAATTATATAATCTAACTTTGTCTCTTTTATATTTACTACGTTTTTTAATCCAAAAGATTTAACCTTATTTACTAACGTATCAATCCACACATAAACCATTGCACTATTACTGTTTTTGTAAACTATTACTTCATTATCTTTAATCACCGCGACAGCATCGTATTTTCCTCTATCGCTTAATAATTTTTCCTCATCATTGTATGACTTTCCATAAATATCTAGATCAATATCAGAAAAATAAGCAAAATTAGCAGTATCTTCGCTAAAAAAAACTAGCGAAAACAAAATAAATAATACTAATGGAAATAAAATATTGAAAAAGAAGGATATTTTATTTCTAAAATATTCTAAAAATAAAGACTTAGTTAGCATTAATATTTTCATGTAAATCATCCTTGCAATTTAAAGTATTTTTTAAATTCTTCTTCAAAAATCTGGTGGGTATCTTTATCTATATTTACTATTCTAATTTCTTCAATTGTTGTATTATCTTTTAAATATTCATCAATTGCTTCAGCAAAAATTTGTGCACATCTTCTCACTGGAAAACCAAAAATACCACTGCTTATTGCAGGAAAGGAAATGGATTTTATCTTTAATTCATCTGCCTTTTTCAAAGAATTTAAAACAGCATCCTTTAAAAGCTTTTCTTCATTATTATTCCCTCCACGCCAGATTGGACCAACTGCATGAATAATATACTTTGCCTTCAAATTACCACCAGAGGTAACTGCAACATTACCAGTTTTCACCGGTCCATATTTTTCAACATATTCATCACTTTCAATTTGGATAATGCGTCCACCTTTTTTCAATATTGCACCCGCAACCCCTCCGCCATGTTTTAAATGACTGTTTGCAGCATTAACTATGGCATCTGTATCCTGAATTGTTATGTCATCATTTATCAAAACTATTTTCTTACCATTAAGATTTATCATCATATTGCTTTACCCCCCTCCACAAAGTTTCTAAAATTTCTATATTTTTCTTTTCTTTTCCTATTGATTTCGGAGTGTAAAAAACCTTATCTGAAATCTCTTTTGGAAGATAAGACTTTTTCAAAAATCCACCAAATTTATGTGGATTTTTATAACCACTATCTGGAATATTTAATAAATCACGAGGCACATCAAGATTCATTGTATCTTTTGCAACTTCTAAGGCTTTTTGGATAGCAAGGGTTGATGAATTGCTCTTTGGAGCAAGAGATAAATATATAACACATTGAGATAAATTAAGCATACACTCGGGAAGACCAACAAGTTCCACCGCTTGAGCCGTTGAAGTTGCAACTAAAAGTGCCATCGGATCAGCAAGACCAATATCTTCACTTGCAAGAATCACAAGTCTTCTTGCAATAAATCTTGGATCTTCCCCACCCTCTATCATCCTAGCCATATAGTAAAGTGCAGCATCAGGATCACTTCCACGAATACTTTTTATAAACGCTGATGCTAAATTATAATGTTCCTTTGCTGTATAAACTCTATTTTCATCCGAAGAATATATTTGTAAAATCTCTTCATCAATTATTTTTTTATCAATTGAAATCGCTATGTCACTCAATATTTCATATAAATTAATCGCAAACCTTCCATCTCCATTTGAAACCCTTGCGAGAAAATCTTTTGCATTCTCATTAATATCCACTTTCTTCACATTGACAGCTTTCTCGAGCAACTTAATTATATGCTCTTTTTGCAGTTTTTTAAAAGCAACAAGCCTTACACGGGAAAGTAGTGCAGGATTTACCATCTTGTATGGATTTTCTGTTGTTGCACCTATTAAAACATAATCAAAAGCTTCAACCCCTGGTAAAAATATATCCTGCTGCTTTTTATTGAACCTGTGAAATTCATCTATAAATATCAGGATCTTTTTTACATCCTTGACTTTAGCTGCATATTCTAAAATCTTTTTTACTTCTGCAGTTGAGGTTATAGCCGCGTTAAAATGATAAACTTCATAGCTTGTGTTCAGTTTGATAACTTCTAGTGTGGAAGTTTTTCCACAACCTGGTGGACCGTAAAAAATAGCAGAAAAGAGGGAATCTTTCTCTATTGCAAGTTTTAAGATTCCCTTTTCACCTAATATATGCTCTTGTCCAACAACATCTTCAAAATTTTTAGGCCTTAAAATTTCGCTTAAACCACTCAACTGTCAACCTCAATCCCTTCTCTATATCCACCTTTGGTTTCCATCTTAACTCTTCAAGTGCCCTTGTATAGCACAAAAGACTCTTTCTTATATCTCCCTTTCTTGGTGGACCATAAACTGGATCTTTTGTGTAACCAGTTATCTTTTTTAAATAGTTAAACAACTGATTAACACTTGTTCCCTGCGAAGTGCCTATGTTTATCTCCATTCCATCTCCAGCTTTAAGTGCTCTTAAATTTGCATCAGCAACATCTTCCACATAGACATAATCACGAATATATTCACCATCACCATTTATTATCACATCTTCACCATTTAGCATTCTCATAGTAAAAATAGCTACAACTCCAGCTTCTCCAAAAGGATCTTGCCTTGGGCCATAAACATTAGCGTACCTTAAAACCGTATAGTTTAATCCAAATTCTTTCTTTGCAAATCTTAAATAATTTTCAAAAGAAAATTTTGCTATTCCATATGGAGAAATTGGTTTTGGAAATACAGATTCTGGTGTTGGAAAAATATCAACATCATCTCCGTAAATTGCACCGCCTGTAGAAGAAAAAATAAACTTTTTTACTCCATATTTTATGGAATTTTTTAATAACACAAGACTTCCAATTATATTCACATTTGCATCTTCAACTGGATCTTTAACAGATACAGAGACACTCGCCTGTGCTGCAAGGTGAAAAACATAGGAAAAATTATGTTCTTTAAATAATTCCTCAATAGTCTTTTCATCTCTAATATCTGCAACAACTAAGGTTGCATCTTTATTTACATTTTCTTTTTTTCCTCTTGATAAATTATCAACAACAACGACTTCATAACCATTTTCTATCAACTTATCTACAACATGTGAACCAATAAATCCTGCTCCGCCAGTTACTAGTGCTTTCATTAATCATCCTCCTTCAACCTTATTTTAAGTTTGAGCGCTTCTTTTGGAACATCTTTTATTCCCAATTTTTCTCTTTGCTCTTTTAAAAATTTAATTAACTTTTCAGTTTTAGTCTCGTCAAAATCTATCATTATAGCATAAAATCGTCTTAGCTGCCTTCTTGTTTCGCTATCAAGACCGTAAATTAACAGTTCGGCAGCTTGCTGTGCCCATTTTTCTGGAAAGCCTATTACGTACATAAAAAAGTATTTTACCCTAAGCTCTCCATTGTGAATGGTCACAGCAACTCTTTTACCTTTTCTAGTCAATTTAACAAATCCGTACCTTTGATGTTCTACATAACCTAGTTCAGCTAACTTTTTTACAGCTGTAGTTACACTCGGATAACTAACATTCTTAACCTTTGCAATTTCAGAAACTCTTGTAACACCATCATTCTTTGATAGTTTATAAATAGTTACCAAATAATTTTCTAGTGCTGGTGTTAACTTTTTATCAGCCATTTTCTCTCTCCTTTAAAAATTGATCATAATACTTTCTAACTCTTTTAATATCCTGCCAAGTAAGGTCTTTTGGAGATCCTTTTGCTTTTGATGGATTTCTCAAAAGGTAACTTGGATGGAACATGGGAAAAATTATTATTCCACCCTTCCATTCAAACTCATTACCTCTAACTTTAGTTATCGCAACACTTTTTCCCAAAAACAACTCAAGCGCAGGTTTTCCAAGAGTTACTATCATTCTAGGATTTATAACTTCAATCTGTGCAAAAAGATAATGAGAACAAATACTTGCTTCTTCCTTCGTTGGAGTTCTATTGTTTGGAGGTCTACATTTAACAATGTTAGTGATATAAACATCTTCACGCTTTATGTTAACAGATTCCAAAATTTTAGTTAGAAGTTGTCCTGCTCTTCCCACAAATGGTCTTCCGGAAAGATCTTCATCTTCACCTGGACCCTCTCCCACAAACATAATTGGAGAATCTAGATTTCCTTCTCCAGGAACTACATTTGTCCTATTCTCATGCAAGGGACAAGCTGTGCAGTTTTTAATTCTCTCAACAACAATTTTCATTAATTCCTCTTTTTTCATAGTTCAACCCCCAAAAAATTATTAACGTTATTTAACTTTGTTAGTAATAAAATTATACCATAAAAATTATAAGTTTTATAAAATTTCATTAAGAATGTATAATGTAGATACATTTTAAGATAAATTTATGATATAATATTTTTGAAATAATATTTTTAAAACATTAAAAAATTTTGAATTTCTCCATGAAATTTTTCAAAGGGGGCGATTAAGTTTTTACCAAAATATAGAATAATTGAAAAGTTTTTAATTGAAGAAATAAACTCAGGAAAGTATAAAAATGGTGAAAAATTACCTACAGAAAAAGAATTAATGCAAAAATTTAACGCAAGCCGTGAAACGGTTAGGAAAGCACTTGAAAGATTAACTGTAATGAATTTAGTTATTAGAAAACCTGGAATTGGAACATTTGTAAATATTGAAAAAAAGACAAAAGTAATTGGTATTTTAGTACAACAAATTAGTAGTTACATTTTTCCATATATTGCTCTCGGAGCAGAAGAAGAACTATTTCTTAATGGATATAAAATGCTTTTAGGAAATTCTTCTGAAGATCCAAATAAAGAACGTCAAATAATAAATGAATGGTTAGAATTAAATATTGATGGAATGATTATTGACCCTGTTTATAGTGCAACTAATCGTTCAAATAAAAGTTTCATTGAAGATATTATAAATAAAGGAATTAAAGTGGTTCTTATTCATACTAATTGGAATTTTGAAAATGCAGGCAATGTGATTCTAGATGATTGGTACGGAGGAAAAAAGGCAGCAGAACTTTTTTATCATTTTGGTCATAAAAGAGTTGCAGTTATTTATAAAACTACGCATGTTCCAAGTTTAATAAGAGCAAAGGCATTTTTAGAAAGAAGTAAAGAACTTGGATTTGAAAAAGTTTATGTAAAAAACTTTCATTCATCGGAATTTACAGGTATTGTTACTCAACAAGCTTATGAATTAATTTCAATACCTAAACCTCAACGACCCACAGCTATCTTCTGTTACAATGACGCTACCGCTCTTCAAGTATATCTTGCTTGTAAAAGAATGGGATTAAAAGTTCCAGAGGATATTTCATTACTGGGCTTTGATAATGCTCCTATAGGAGATTTCAAAGAAGCATTAAGTTCATTTGAACATCCCAAAGAACTATTAGGAAAAAAAGCTGTCGACATTTTAATAAGAATGATAAAAGGAGATAAACCAGAAAATTATGTTTTCAAACCAAATTTAATTCTTAAAGATTCTGTATCAAATCCAAAAGAATGAGGGATGAAAATCATCCCTCATTTCCCTTGCAATTTCCAGTATAAATCATTCCATCTTAATTCCTTCTTGAAATTCTCTAAATTAAGATTTTCATCTATAATTAGATATTCTAAATTCAATAATTCAGCCCAAATTTCCAAATATTCAGTATCTAGAGACAATGAAAATGCTGTATGATGAGAACCTCCAGCTAATATCCAAGCAGTTGTAGCTTTTTTGAAATCAGGTAATGGTTTCCACAAAACACGAGCAGTCGGAAGTTTTAGCATTTGTTTTTCTATTTCCATTGAAATAACTTTATTAACTACTAGTCTAAATCTATCACCAATATCAACAAGTGAAGCATTCAATGCTGTACCTTCTTTTCCTTCAAAAACTAATCGAGCTGGATCTTTTTTTCCTCCTATGCTAAGTGGGTGAACTTCTATTCTCGGCTTTTGCTTGGCTATACTTGGACAAACTTCAAGCATGTGAGATCCCAAAACTTTCTCATTATTATGAGTTAAATCATAAGTATAATCTTCCATAAATGAAGTTCCACCTGGAAGTCCTACACTCATGACTTTTAATGCTCTAACCAAACCAGCAGCTTTCCAATCTCCTTCTGCTCCAAAACCATAACCTTCCTCCATTAATCTTTGAACAGCCAAACCTGGCAGCTGAGGTAAACTACATAAATCTTCAAAAGTTGTAGTAAAAGCAATCGCATTTTTCTCAACCAAAAACTCTTTAATTGCTATTTCCATTCGAGCCTGTTCTTTTATTGCATTAATACTATATTCATCAACTGGCATAACATATTTCTCTTTATACTCTTCCATTAATTCGTTTACTTTACTTTCTGGAACATATTTTATTCTTTCTGCTAATTCGCAAACACCCCAACTATTAACTGACCAACCAAATCTAATTTGTGCTTCAATTTTATCCCCTTCTGTACTTGCAACCTCTCGCATATTGTCCCCAAATCTCACAATTTGACCTGTTCTTCCATCTTGAATAGAGGATGATACTCTCATCCATTTGGAAATTTTTTCTCTTACTTCCTTTTCAGTCCAATGTCCAACTACTACTTTTCTTGGGAGTCTCATTCTTGTTTGAATAAAACCATGCTCTCTGTCTCCATGGGCAGATTGATTTAAATTCATATAATCCATATCAATTTCGTTCCAAGGAATTTCTCTATTAAATTGAGTATGTAAATGTAAAAGAGGTTTATTATTTATAGAAAGGCCTCTAACCCACATCTTTGAGGGAGAAAATGTATGCATCCATACAATAACACCAGCACACTTCGATTCTGCATTTGCTTTTTCAAATACTTCAGCGATTTCTGATTGATTCTTTAAAATTGGTTTTAACACAATTTTGCCAGGAATTGATGGATCGGCATTTAAACTTTCTACAATTTTATTTGCTTGTAAATCAACTTTTTTCAAAGTTTCTTCTCCATATAAATCTTGACTGCCAACCAAAAACCAAAATTCATATTTTTTAATATCTATCATACTTTTTGCCCCCTTTTAAAAAATTTAACATTTATAGTATAACATAAAAACAAATCAATTGTCTATAATTGTACGTATATTTTATTCAAAAAACTCTCTCGTTTACAAGTATTTAAAACAAAAAAATTCCACATCTAAAATACTTTCAAATTAAACTTTTGTTCATAAAATTAGAAATTTACAGATAATTAAAGATTTTTATCAACAAACATCTATAATTTTATTTTTTTCTAAAATATCACATTTGCTTTATTAAGTTTCAAAATGGTAACATCAATGTGAATCTAATGTACGTACAAAATCCACTTCTTATTAAATTCAAAAATTAAAATTCCAAAAACTTAATGTGAAAAACATAAAAAGTAAATCAAATTAATTTTATTATATGATGGATATTCAACAATAATTATTACTTTCTGATTCAAAACTATAAAAAGGGGGACCAAAAATGAAAATAAAGATTAATTATTTAACAATAATATTATTTATATTAACTTTTGCATCAGGAGGCTTATTTTCAATGGATCAACAAATTTCTTTTAAATGGGCAGTTGTTCATGATCCTTCCATCATAAAAACTGAAGATCTTTACTATGTTTTTGGTACTCACCTTCAGGTAGCAAAATCTTATAATCTGCAAAAATGGCAACAAATAAGTATTAATGCAAATGACAAAAATCCTATCATTCCAAATATTAACGAAGAATTGAAAGAAACATTATCCTGGGCAAGAACTAAAAACGATATTTGGGCTCCTGATGTTATTCAACTTTCTGATGGAAAATATTATTTATATTATTGTGCTTCTACGTTCGGTTCACCAAGATCAGCTATTGGAATAGCAACATCAAATAATATTGAAGGTCCTTATAAACATTATGCTGTCATTATTAAATCTGGCCAAGTTTTTTCTGTTGATGGTCCAAGCGAAGATGGAACACCTTACAACTCCTCAAAACATCCAAACGCACTTGATCCAGCGGTTTTCTTTGATAAAAAAGGTAATCTTTGGTTAGTATATGGATCTTGGTTTGGCGGAATCTATATTCTCAAATTAGATCCTAATACCGGCCTTCCTTTACCTAATCAAGGTTATGGAAAAAAATTAGCTGGTGGTAATCACAGTTCTATGGAAGGACCATATATTATTTACAGCCCTGAAACAGACTACTATTATCTTTTCTTAAGTTTTGGAGGTTTAGATTACAGAGGTGGTTACAACATTCGAGTTGCTAGATCTAAAAATCCCGATGGTCCTTATTTAGACCCTTCAGGAAAAAATATGGAAAATTGCTTTGGTTCAAAAACTGTCATTGCCAATTTTGGAGCAAAATTAATTGGAAACTTCTCATTAAATCCTGAAAACACATTAGATTATAAGGCTTTTGGTTATGTTTCACCAGGACATAATTCCGTTTATTATGATAAAGATACTAAAAAATACTTTATTTTCTTCCATACCCGTTTCCCCGGAAGAGGTGAAACATATCAATTGAGAGTTCACCAACTTTTCTTAAATGAAGAAGGTTGGTTCGTAATGGCTCCTTTCCCTTATGCCAATGAAAAACTTGAAGAACTACCTTCAAATGAAATTATAGGTAATTACCTACTTCTAAATCATGAGAAAGACATATCATCAAAAATCAAAACTCCAATCAATATCACTCTTAATGAAGATAAAACAATTACAGGAGATATTAACGGAACTTGGGACTCAGATGGAATCTATATTACTTTAAAAATTTTCGAAAACTCTAATGAGACAATTTACAAAGGCATTATTTTAAAACAATGGCATAATACAGAAAAAAAATGGGTAACAGTTTTTTCTGTTTTATCTAATAATGGTGTTTCCCTTTGGGGTATAAAAGAAAAGTAATTTATTTATCTATATCTAGGAGGTGGTAAGGTGAGGAAATTAACTTTTTTAGTCATTTTATTAGCTTTGGTATCTAGCTTAGTTTTTGCTTTTGATCCAAACAATGATCCTTCTCTTATTGCATATTACCCATTTGATGGAAATTTAAAGGATGCAACAGGACATTTTGGCGAAGTTGTTAAAACTGGAAAAACTATTGGAAGTATTGGAAGAGGTTCTCTAACATTTGTTGATGGTGTTGTTAATCAAGCTTTAAAGCTTCCTGGTAGTAGAGGTGCACTTCTTCCAGAAGATCTTATTAAAGATTATGATTATACCATTACTTTCTGGGTTTATGCTGAAGAATTGACAAAATTCACTACTACATTTTTTGCTGCATATATTGATAAAGATCTTTTCTTGCATTGGATTAGTTTTGTACCATTTGGTTGGAACAATGGTACCATGTTGTGGGCTAGGGATGATAAAGAAAATCTTTGGTATGACGGTCTTTTAAGTAAAAATATTCTTCCAGGAAAATGGTACCACGTAGCAATTTCTGTAAATGAAGGCACAGCAAGGATTTATATTAACGGTGATCAAGTTTTAATTAAAATCCAGATAAATGGCCAGCAAGATAATTTAGGAAAGGTTCCAGATATCTTTAGCCTGAAACCTGGTGGTGTATTTGCTTTAGGAGCTAATTATTGGGATCCACCATTTAAAGGAATGTTTGATGAATTAAGAATCTATGATAGAGCATTAGGACCTGACGAAGTAAAAATTATTTATAACATGAAATAGTCTAACTTAAATTAAACCTTTAGGAGGTGTGAATTTATGAAAAAGATTTTAATTATGTTAGTTTTAGTATTATCTTTAACATTATTAGCTGGTAAAATTCAATTAACCTTTATGACTCCACTTTCAGGTGCTGATGGTTCATACATGGATCAAATTATTCAAAAATTTAATGAATCACATCCTAATGTTGAAATAATTCATCTTGTTGTTGGTAGTTCATTGGAATACAAACAAAAACTTGCTACAGGAATTTCTACAAAATCTGCTCCAGAAATTTTACTTATTAGAAAACACGATATGCCATTATTTTTAGATTATTTCAAACAATTTTCAAAAGAAGATTTAAGCAAATATGGAATTGATATTAACGATATTTATCCTTCTGTTCTAAGTGGATTAACAACAGAGGATGGCAAATATTATGGTATTCCTCTTGATGTTTGGATTTTCTATATGGCTTATAGAAAAGACAACTTTGTAGCAGCAGGTTTAGATCCTGATCTTCCTTTAAAAGAAGGACCATTAACACAAGAACAATTTGTTAATGTATTACGTGAATTAAGAAAAGTAACTCCTGAAGGAGCATTTCCATGGACTGAATCACCAAGCTGGGATTGGGAATTTGTACATCTTTTATGGCAATTTGGTGGAGATATCCTTACTCCTGATTTCAAACATCCTGCATTTAAAGAAGCAGGTATTAAGGTTTTACATTTCCTTCAACAACTCCAAGAAGAAGGTTTATACCCAGATCAACCTGTTGATGCAGGACCTTCATTTGAATCAGGCGTAGGATCAATCCTTATCACAGGTATATGGACAATTAATCCATGGCTTTCTCTCTTAGGAGATGATTTTGGATATGCTCCAGCTCCTCAATTGGGTACCAAAAAATCCGTATTTGGTGGTTCTCACGTAATAGCTATTCCAGAAGTTATGGTTTCAGATCCAGAAGTTTATAATGCTGCAATGACATGGGTTAAATATCTATGGGATCATGCAATTGAATGGTATGCAGCAGGACAAACGCCCGCAAGAATATCAATTGCACAAAGTCAAGAATTTAAGGAAAAATTCCCACATCTTTATGTTGCAGCCCAGCAAGTTCCTTATGTTAAAACTTTCCAGATGTTCCCCTATATAGCTGAAATTCTTTCAGAAATAGTACCATACATTGAAGAAGTTTTAATTAATAAAACAATGACACCTGAAGAAGCAATGGAAGAAGCAGAGCAAGTAGCTCAAGAAATTATTGATGATTACTGGGATACAGTTGGTGAATAATTCAAGGAGGTTTTGCAATGAAAACAAACAAATATAATGACTTTAAAGAAACCTCTATTAGTAAAAGAAAAAGCTTTAGAAAAATTAAAAATGAATTGGCCGCATGGGGATTCCTCATGCCCCACTTTTTATTTTTCGTTTTATTTGTTATAGTTCCTTTAATTTATGGTTTTGTAATGAGTTTTTATAGATGGTCTATTCTTGGCACTACAAGATATGTTGGTTTAAGTAATTATATAAAAATTTGGAATGACTCAAGATTTTGGCTTTCAGTGAAAAATACTATTATTTTCGCTATCATAAGTATTCCCCTTGTTATAACTATTTCAATGTTATTTGCTTTACTTTTAAAACAAAAATTGTACGGAAAACTCTGGTTATTAATTGCCTTTGTTTCTCCCACTTTTTTTGGCTCAGTAGGAATTTTAACTACTTGGAGATGGATTTTTGCATCAACACCTAATGGCTTACTAAATTATTATTTAATGAAATTAGGAATTTTAAGTCAACCAATTTCTTGGTTTGAAACTCCAACACGAGCTTGGGCTTGTATAATTTTTGTCACTGTATGGTGGATTATGGGATTTAGTGTATTGCTATATTTAGGTGCTTTGCAAAGAATCCCACCGGAACAATATGAAGCAGCTAAGCTTGACGGTGCAGGACCGTGGGCTTCTTTTTGGTATATTACTCTTCCTTGGATGAGGAATGTTTTGTTTTTTGATGTCGTCAGACAAGTTTTATTAGCATTTGGATTATTCGATCAAGTTTATTTTTTCACTGGTGGAGGACCTGCTGGAACCACTAGAACTATGATTTATTATCTCTACACTGTTGGTTTCGAAAGACAACAACTAGGTAGAGCTTCTGCTATCTCTTGGTATATGTTTTTAATTATTTTCGTTTTTGCATTAATTAACCTCTTTATTCTCACTAAATCAGTCAAATCCGCGGAGGGATAAAAATGACTAAAAAGCATAAAAAAATTCTCAGGATAATAATTTCCGTTTTTCTTTGGATTTTTGCAGCAATTTGGTATGTTCCCATATTTTGGATGTTTATAACATCTCTAAAAGAATCTACTATAGCAACTTCGGAATTTCCTCCACAATGGATTCCAAAAAATATTACTTTTGATAATTATAGAAGAATTTTTCAATCAATAAGTGGTATTAGTGTATTTAGAGGTATATTAAATAGTGTTATAGTTGCAGTAGTAGGAACAATTGCCGGATTATTTATTGCACTTTTAGCAGGGTATGCACTTTCAAGATTAAAATTTAAAGGTAGAACAGCTATTTTTTGGACATACGTTGCCGTTTTGGCTTTTCCTGGAATAATTTTTCTTATCCCCCATTACTTTATCATTTATCGTTTGGGTTTAATGGATTCTTTATCCGCTTTGATTCTTCCATCATTAGGAGGAACATTTGGAGTTTTTCTTTTGAGACAATATATGATTGGTATTCCTCGTGAATTAGAAGATGCAGCATGGATAGATGGTTGTTCAAAATTCAGATTTTTATTTACCATTGTTGTACCATATGTTAAACCTGCTTTAATTTTATTAAGTTTAATGTCTTTCCTTGGATATTGGAATAGTTTTCTTTGGCCATTACTTGTACTTTCTTCCCCCGATAAATTTACATTACCAATTTCATTAGTACGCTTTAATGCTGGATGGGGAGATCCTTATAGAGGAATTGGAACACTAATGGCAGGAGCTTTTATTTCAGTTGCTCCAGTTTTGATAATTTTCATTCTATTTAGAAAATATTTAATGCAAGGTATATACCTTGGAACTACTGGAAAAGGATAAGTCTATTAACGTTTAAAGGAGGAAGACCATAAAATGAAAAAACTTATAGTAATTATTTCTTTATTTGTTGGATTATTAATATTTTCTAGCCCTGATCATATACTCAATATTGATTTTTCTAATAAAGAGTTTGAGATTCCAAACACACTCTTTGGAATTTTCTTTGAGGATATTAATCATGCTATAGATGGTGGATTGTATGCTGAACTTGTAAGAAATGGGTCTTTTGAGCAGGAAATGAGAAAGTATGAGGGATGGTTAATTAAAACTGAAAATAGTTGTGAAATTACTATAGATAATAAGACACCTTTAAATAAGAATAATTCTCATTATTTATATTTATATTTTCCTTCCACATCTTCTGCAACCATTTCTAATCTAGGTTATGGAGGAATTCCAGTTTTTTTAAACCAAGAATATAAATTTTCAGTTTTTGTAAAAGGAAACTTCATTGGTTCAATAGAAGTTATTTTGGAAAAAAATAACGAAATATTTTCTAAAACTTACATAACACTTAACAAAGAATTGGAAAATTGGACAAAAATTACTAATACGTTGATTCCAACAAAAACATCAACCAATGCTCAATTGACTCTTAAATTTACTGGAAAAGGTACTTTAAATATTGACATGATATCTTTAATCAACTCCGATACTTTTTATAATATGAGGAATGACCTATTAAAATCATTAGAAAATTTACGCCCCGGATTTGTAAGATTCCCTGGAGGATGTCTGGTCGAAGGTAATAATTTGAAAAATGCATATAATTGGAAAGAAAGTATTGGCCCAATCGAAGAAAGAAATGCAAAATGGAATCTTTGGGGATACTATCAATCATTAGGAATAGGATTTTTTGAATATCTACTTTTAAGTGAAAAGCTTAAAGCTGAACCTATACCTGTTTTCAATGCTGGAATGTCTTGTCAGGTAAGAGGAGCAGAATATTGTTCATCTGATGAATTGGACATATTTATTCAAGACGTTTTAGATTTCATAGAATTTGCTAATGGTTCTACCCAAACAACTTGGGGAAAAGTAAGAGCATCTTTAGGTCATCCTGAACCATTTAATGTTAAATACATAGGAGTTGGAAATGAGAATTGGGGTTTAAAATATCAAACAAACTTCAAAAAATTTTATGAAGAAATTAAAAGTAAATATCCAAATATAAAAATCATTTTTAGTGGTCCACCTTCTTACGAAGGAAATGATTTTAGACAATCTTGGAAATGGGCTAAAGATAATAATGTTGAAATTTTTGACGAACACATTTATGCTGCGCCAGAATGGTTGTTAGCTAATGCAGATAGATATAAAAAATATGATAGAAATGGTCCAAAAGTTATGCTCGGTGAATATGCTGCTCATACCCCTGATAGAAAAAATAATTTTCAAGCAGCTTTAGCAGAAGCAGCTTTTATGACAGGTTTAGAAAAAAATTCAGATGTTGTTATAATGGCCTCTTATGCTCCTTTATTTAACAAAGTAGGTTGGTCTCAATGGACTCCTGATCTAATATGGTTCGATAATTACAGATATTTTGGAACTCCTAGTTATTATGTCCAAAAGCTTTTTAGTACAAATAAAGGAGATTTCCTCATTAATTCAACACTTTCAAATGAAAAATATTTAATTATGGGTTATAAATACAAAAGTTTATACCATTCTGTTACATACGACTCTCAAGCTAAGGAACTAATTATAAAAGTTGTTAATCCTTGGGCTGATACTAAAACCGTAGAAATAAATATTAATGGCATTTCAGTAGAAGGTATAGGAAAAGAAATAAAATTAAAAGGCAATTTAAAAAGCGAAAATAATTTTGAAAACCTTGAAATTGCTCCAATTGAAAAGACAATTGTAGGAATAGAAAACTCATTTAATTATCGATTTGATGAATTTTCAATAACAATTTTAAAATTAAAAATTAAATGATTTCAGAGAAAACTAATTTTAGCGAAGGAGGAGTAAACATGGGTTTTAAGGTTTATGTTAATCCTAAAAAAACAGTTCATAGTGTTAGCAAACATATTTATGGTCATTTTACCGAACATCTTGGAAGATGTATTTATGGAGGAATTTATGATGAAAATTCACCCCTTTCCGATGAAAGAGGCTTTAGAAAAGATGTTTTGGAAGCTGTTAAAAAACTAAAAGTTCCAAACTTAAGATGGCCTGGAGGTAATTTTGTATCAAATTATCATTGGGAAGATGGAATTGGTCCTAAAGAAAAAAGACCTACAAGATTTGATTTAGCATGGCAACAAGAAGAAAACAATCATTTTGGTACTGATGAATTCATGGAATATTGTAAAGAAATAGGAGCAGAACCTTATTTATGTACAAATATGGGTACAGGAACACTAGACGAAGCATTACATTGGCTTGAATACTGTAATGGCTCTGGAAATACTTATTATGCAAAACTCAGAAGGGAAAATGGGCACCCAGAACCTTATAATGTCAAATTTTGGGGAATAGGTAATGAAATGTATGGTGAATGGCAAGTTGGACATATGACTGCTGATGAATATTCTAAAGCTGCTAATGAATATGCAAAATGGATGAAAACATTTGATCCGACTATAAAAACTATCGCAGTCGGTTGTGATGATCCAGATTGGAACTTAAAAGTACTCAAGAATGCTGGAAATGTTATTGATTATATTTCATATCATTTTTATACAGGTTCTGATGACTATTATGAAACTGTCTCAACAGTTTATTTATTAGAAGAAAGACTTCTAGGTTTGAAAAGATTAATTGACATGAGCACTTACCCAAAAAGAACCAATATAAAAATAGTGCTTGATGAATGGAATGTTTGGTACAGAGTTTCCGACAATAAACTAGAAGAACCTTATGACTTAAAAGACGGAGTATTTGCATTTGGAACTTTGATGTTACTACAAAAATTGAGCCACATAGTTCCAATTGCTAACCTAGCTCAATTAGTAAACGCTTTAGGTGCTATTCATACTGAAAAAGATGGTATTATTCTCACTCCAATTTACAAAGCTTTTGAATTAATAGTAAATCATTCCGGAGAAAAGTTAGTTGAGTCAAATGTTGAAACAGAAAAATATGATGTTGAAGGAACAATGTTTATTCACAAAATACCATTTTCTATTCAAAACGTTCCTTACTTGGATGTTTCTGCAACAATCTCTGAAGATTCTAAAAAACTTTATATTGCTTTGGTAAATTATAAAAAAGACGATCATCTAAAAGTTCCAATTAAAGTTGATGGATTGGGTTCTAAAAAAGCAACCGTTTTCACTTTGAATGGTCCTGATGTTTCTTCTAAGAATTCTTTAGAAAATCCTAATGTTGTGGATATTAAATCTTCAAGTATCAATGTTGATTCTGAATTTGAATTTACTCTTGAACCTCATTCTTGTAATGTAATAGAAATTGAACTATGAATTTTAATCAATTTATAAAAAATGGAGGGAGAAATAATGTTTGAAAACCTCAAAAAAGAATTATATGAAGCTCATCTGAATTTAGAAAAATATGGATTAGTAACATATACTAGTGGAAATGTTAGTGTACGAGTAGATGATTATGTGATAATCAAGCCTTCCGGTGTACCATATAATATATTGACTCCTGAAGATTTTGTGGTAATTGATCTTGATGGAAATATAATTGAGGGTGATAAAAAGCCCTCAATAGATACTCAAACACATCTTTATATTTATAAAAATTCACCTTCTACAAATTCCATTATCCATACTCATTCACCATATGCAACAGTATGGGCAATATGGGGAAAAAGTATTCCTGTTTTTTGCACAGCACATGCTGATGTATTTGGAGAAGAAATTCCAGTTTCAGAATATGCTTCAGTAGGTTCTGATGCAATTGGAAAAGCAGTTATAAATGCAGTTGGAAAATCTGGTGCAGTTTTACTTAAAAAGCATGGTGTAATGATTTTAGGAAATTCAATAAGTGATGCTTTAAAAAAAGCAATATTTTTAGAAGAAATTGCAAAAACAAGCTTTTTAGCTTCAATTAATGAAAATATTGAACCTCTTCCCAAAAACGAAGTAGATCATTTATATTTGCAGCATCATACAAAGTATGGGCAAAAGTAGAGGAGGGATAATCAATGTATTTAATAGGGACTGATATAGGAACTCAGGGAACAAAATCTGTCATAGTAGATGAACAAGGTAAAGTTATAGCTGAAGCTTTTAGTGGATATGATGTTATAACTCCAAAACCTAACTGGGCAGAACAATGGCCTGATGTTTGGGTTAAAGCAGTTTTTGAAACTGTAAAAGATGTTATTGAAAAATCAAGTGTTCCAACAAATAAAATCGCTGGAATTGCTCTTAGTGGTTTATATGGCGGCTCAGGAATTCCTGTAGATCGCAATATTAATCCCCTAAGACCTTGTCTTATTTGGATGGATAGAAGAGCTGTTGAAGAAACTGAATGGGTTAAACAAAACTTTCCTAAAGAAAAACTTTTCAAAATTACTGGAAATTACGTCGATTCTTACTTTGGATTTCCAAAAATCATGTGGATCAGAAACAATGAACCTGAAATCTGGAAAAAGATTTACAAATTCATTACTCCAAAAGATTATGTGATTTATCAAATGACTGGAGAAATTGTTATTGATTACTCTTCTGCTGGGAACTTAGGTGGAGTCTTTGACATAAACAAACTTTCCTGGTCTGAGGAAATGTGTAATATTTTAGGTATACCAATTGATTTTCTACCTGAAAAAATTGTAAAATCTTCCGAAATTGTTGGAAGAGTTACGAAAGAAGCATCAGAACTATGTGGCTTACCTGAAGGCACACCTGTAATAGCTGGAGGAATTGATGCTCCAGTTGCTCAATTATCTGCAGGCGCAATTGAAGAAAAAGAACATGTAGCTATGGTTGGAACATCAACATGTTGGGGAACAGTCCATAAAGGTGAAATTTTACCTGAAGGTTTAGTTAATTATCCTTTTGTAGTATATGACACTGAAAGAATTTATACCTTTGGAGGTTCAGCAACTACTGGAGCTCTTGCAAAATGGTTTAAAGAAGAATTTGGTGAAAGTGAATCGGTAGTTGGTAGAAGAACTGGTATATCTCCATATCAATTATTTGATAAGGAAGTTGCAAATATTCCTCCAGGCAGTGATGGGATAATTGCTCTTCCATATTTCATGGGTGAAAGATCTCCAATTTGGAATCCTAAAGCACGTGGTGTTATATTTGGAGTCACCCTTTTCCACAAAAGAGCTCATATCTATAGAGCTCTTATGGAAGGGGGAGCATACGCTTTAAGAAATAATATTGAAGAAGGTTTAAAATCTGGACTAAAATTGAATGATGAATGTTGGATTGTTGGTGGAGTTTCAAAATCTAATGTATGGGTTAAAATTTTTGCTGATGTTACTGGCTTCAAAATGAGGCAAGTTTCAAGTTTAGTAGAAGCACCTTTTGGCGATGCTTTTCTAGCAGGCTTAGGTACTGGAATAATTGAAAAGCCAGAAAAAATTAAAGAATGGGTAAAATTTAAAGAGCCAGTTCTTCCAAATGAAGAAAATAAAATCATTTATGACAAATATTTTGAAATCTATAAAGAATTATATGAAAGTACTAAACACCTAATGGAAAAACTCTAACAATGAAGAATTTCTTGGAAAAATTGATAGTTAATTCATTGTATTTAAATAGAGGAGGCTCATTTTTCAATGCCAAATATTCTTAATGTTTCACAAAGTCCATATGCAAAATTGAAAACAACACCTATCAATTCCGTGAAAGTAAAAGGCTTTATGGGGGATTACTTGACAATTCTTTTAAACACTACTCTTCCTTCTCAGTATGAACTTTTGGAAAACACAGGAAGATTAGATAATTTTCGAATAGCAAGCGGTAAGTTGAAGGGAACATATAAAACTTACTTTCCATTCGATGATACCGATGTTTACAAATGGTCTGAAGCTGTTTCATACGCTCTGGCAAATAAAGAACTTCCAGAAATGGAAAAGATTCTCGATAATGTGATAGAGGAAGTAAAGAGTGCTCAGGATGAAGATGGATACATAGGAACATATCTTTCTGGAGAAAGAAAAAAAGAAAGATGGACAAATCTGGCATGGAATCATGAACTTTACAACGCAGGTCATTTGATTCAGGCAGCAGTTGCTCATAAGAGAGACACTGGAAAGATAGAACTTTTTGAGGTTGCAAAAAGATTTGCAGAACACATTTACAGCACTTTTGGTCCCGGGAAAAAAGAAGGGGCACCAGGACATCCTGAAGTTGAAATGGCACTTGTAGAACTGTATAGGGAAACAGGAGACAGAAAGTATTTGGAAATGGCAAAATACTTTATATCTGCTCGTGGTAAGGGATTAGCAAGTGTTCTCAAAAATCCGGGGCCGGAATACTTTATAGATCATAAACCTTTTGTAGAACTTGAAGAAATTACAGGCCATGCAGTAAGAGCATTATATCTTTGCAGTGGTGCTACAGACCTCTATCTTGAAACAGGAAATGAGCAACTGTGGCAAGTTCTTAATAGACTTTGGGGAAATTTTGTTTCTAAGAAAATGTATATCACAGGTGGTGCCGGTTCAAGACACGACTGGGAATCATTTGGTGAAGAGTATGAACTTCCAAATAGAAGGTCCTATGCAGAATCCTGTGCTGCCATTGCAAATTTCATGTGGAATTTCAGAATGCTTCTTGCAACTGGGGAGAGGAAATACGCCGATTTGATGGAACAAGTATTGTATAATGGTTTACTAGCAGGAATATCTCTTGATGGAAAGCATTATTTTTATTTCGATCCACTGGAGGATTTGGGCAAAACAAGGAGACAAAAATGGTTTGATTGTGCTTGCTGCCCACCAAACCTTGCCCGATTCATAGCTTCCTTCCCCGGTTACATATATACCGTTTCCGACGAAGGAATACAAGTACATTTCTACGAAAAAAGTTCTGCTGATCTTTCGTTCAAGAGTTCCCCAGTGAAAATAGTGCAGGAAACCGATTATCCGTTGGATAAACATGTATACTTAATCGTTGAAACAGTTATTGAAGTACCATTTAGTATCTTTCTTAGAATACCAGGTTGGACGAGTGACTTTTCCATAAAAATAGATGGAAAAGAGAGCCCGGTAAGAACTCAGAATGGTTATTTAGAATTGAATCATCATTGGAAAGGGAAACATACTATTGAATTCACTCTTAAAATGACCCCCGAACTTATGGAAGCTCATCCTTTTGTAAGAGATAATTTAGAAAAAGTTGCTGTAAAGAAAGGACCTATCATTTATTGTGCAGAACAGGTTGACAATCCAGATTTTCATGTATGGACTCTTGCTGTAGACCCAGAAAGCTTAAAAGAAGAAAAAGGACAAATATTTAACAGAACTGTTGTATTTCTTAAGGGCGAAGGAAAAGCGATGGAATTTTCTGAATGGGAAGGAAAGCTTTACAGAAAACTTTCAAAAACTAATGAAATTTCAACATCCTTTACTCTTGTTCCCTATTACGCTTGGGCTAATAGAGAACCAGGTCCTATGAGTGTATGGCTAAAGAAAACATAAAATCAAATTATCTTTAATTTTCTGGTAATTATAAAGTATTTAAGGAGAAACTATAATATGGAAGAGTTATTAGGAAAAACTATCATTTGTGAATGTGGTAAAGTTCATCACATTCCCCATATCAAAATTATAGAAAAAAACATTAATAATGCTAGTGATTTATTTTCAAATGCATTTTTCATAGCTGATTTAAATACTGCTCAGCTGGTAAAATTACCAGTTGAGCAGTCATTTGTTTTCAATAACAAAAGACCTTTAGCTACACTAGAAAACGTTAAAAAAATAATTCAAGTTTCCAAAAATTTTCCAGAACTAGTTTCTATAGGTTCCGGTAGTCTTACCGATTTAGTAAGATATGCTGCTTTTCTTTCTAAAAAAAGTTATTCTTGTATACCTACTGCACCTTCGGTTGATGCCTACACATCAACCGTTGCTCCTATCTTAATAAATGGAGTTAAACAAACATTAAAAGCTTCTATACCAAATAAAATACTTTTAGATTTTAATGTTTTAAAAGATTCTCCGTCCATCTTAATAAAAGCCGGCGTTGCTGATATTTCTGCAAAAATTTTAGCAAGAACTGATTGGATTCTATCAAATGTCTTGCATAATGAATACATTTGTCCATTTGTTTGGAAAGATATAGAAAATTATTTAAAAGAAATTCCCAACATATATGATTCAATCTTACAAAAAGATATTGATAGTATAAAAACATTAACAAAGGCACAATTAATATCTGGAATTAATATGGTTATAATAGGCAGTTCAAGACCTGCTTCAGGAGCTGAACATGTAATTTCACATTTAATCGAAATGTCTCATGAAGATAAAGATGAACTACCTCCTTTTCATGGATTAACAGTCGCAATAGGCCTTTATATTTCTTATAAAGCATACAAAGTATTAATGGATGATATCAAATTATTAAGAAAAGAATATAGATTCGAAGAAAGAAAAAAAGATCTTTTCTCTATTTTGTCTGAACAGAAAGCTTTAGACTTAATTAAAAATTATAAGATTAAACGAAAAATGTACAGGAAATATGATATTGATCTTAATAAAATTAAAGAAGAAATTCAAAATATACACAACGAATATTTTCCTTTGTTAAGTAAAATTATTGAAAAATTAGACATTCTTTCTTTAATTTCAAATTACGATAAAACATTTATAATGAAAGTTATCAGATTATCTAATATGGTACGAAACAGATTTACAATTTTAGACCTTTTCGAAGAAATGAATATCCTCAAAAATTTCTCCGAATTATTTTTCCAATTATAATATATCTTACCTATTCATTTTTTAACTTCCTTTCTTATAATTTATCTGTAAATTAATAAAAATACTTATTAAACTTCAAAATGTATAAATTAATTATATTTTTTTATTTGTACATCTTTAAATTTGTAACAAAATAGAAAAATACAATTATCAATAATTAACCGTTTCTGACATCATGTTATGTTAAAATAATAACAGGCGACTATTTATAAAATACAAGGAGGTGTAAGAATGTCAAAGAAGTGGGTTTATTTCTTTGCAAACGGAAAAGCCGAAGGAAGAGCAGACATGAAAGAAATCCTCGGCGGAAAAGGTGCAAACCTTGCTGAAATGACAAATTTAGGAATACCAGTTCCGCCTGGTTTTACCATTTCTACGGAAGTTTGTAAATACTTTTATGATCACGGAAAAACATATCCAGAAGATCTTAAACAACAAGTAGATGAAGCACTAAAAAGATTAGAAGAAGTAACAGGGAAAAAATTAGGAGATCCTGAAAGACCATTATTAGTTTCTGTTAGATCAGGTGCTGCAGTTTCAATGCCTGGTATGATGGACACAATCTTAAATCTTGGTTTAAACGATGAAACAGTTGTTGGTCTTGCAAAATTAACAAATAATGAAAGATTTGCATATGATGCATACAGAAGATTTTTGCAAATGTTTGGTGATACAGCACTTGGAATTCCTCATGCAGAATTTGAAAAAGCACTCGAAAAAAGGAAAGAAGAAAAGGGAGTAAAACTTGACGTTGAACTTGATGCTGATGACCTTAAAGCTCTCGTTGAAGACTACAAAGAAATTTACAAAAAACATGGAAAAGAATTCCCACAAGACACATACAAACAACTTTGGGCAGCTATCGATGCAGTATTTGGCTCATGGATGAACGAAAGGGCAATCAAATACAGACAAATTAATAACATAAAAGAAGGAGAACTTCTTGGAACAGCTGTTAATATCGTTACAATGGTATTCGGTAACATGGGTGATGACTGTGGTACAGGAGTTTGCTTCACAAGAAATCCAAATACTGGTGAAAAGATACCATACGGTGAATTCTTACAAAATGCACAAGGAGAAGACGTTGTTGCAGGTATAAGAACACCAGTTCCACTTGAAGAACTCAAGAAGATAAATGAAGCAGTATATAATGAACTTCTCTCCATCATGGAAAGACTTGAAAAACACTATAGAGATATGCAAGATATAGAATTTACAATTGAAAAAGGAAAACTCTACATCTTACAAACAAGAAATGGTAAAAGAACAAGCCAAGCTGCAATTAAAATAGCAGTTGATCTTGTTCACGAAGGACTTATTGATAAAGAAACTGCTGTTATGAGGGTAAAACCAGAAGACGTTGAAAGAGTATTACACCCAAAATTCGATGACGAAGAAGTCAAAAATGCAAAAGTAATTGCAAAAGGTCTTCCAGCATCACCAGGTGCAGCTACTGGTAAAGTATATTTTGACGCTAAAAAAGCAGAAGAAATGCACAAAAATGGAGAAGCTGTCATTTTGGTAAGACCTGAAACAAGTCCAGAAGATGTCGGTGGTATGAACGCAGCAGAAGGTATATTAACCGCACGTGGTGGAATGACATCACACGCTGCAGTTGTCGCAAGAGGTATGGGAAAACCAGCAGTTGTTGGTGCAGAAGAAATTGTTGTTGATGAAGAAAAATTAGAATTCAAAGTCGGAGATGTTGTTGTAAAAGAAGGAGAATGGATTTCAATAGATGGTACTACCGGAAACGTATACCTTGGAAAAATAACTACAGTTAAACCACAAGGCCTTGAAGGTGAAGTTGCTGAACTTCTCACATGGGCTGATGAAATCAGAAGACTCGGTGTTAGAACAAACGCTGATGTTCCAAGGGATGCTAAAGTTGCAAGAGAATTCGGTGCAGAAGGTATAGGTCTCTGTAGAACAGAACACATGTTCTTTGAAAAAGACAGAATTCCAAAAGTAAGAAGAATGATCGTTGCAAAAACTAAAGAACAAAGAGAAGCAGCTCTTGCAGAACTTCTTCCACTTCAAAAAGAAGACTTCAAAGGATTATTTAGAACAATGAAAGGCTTACCAGTTACTATTAGATTGATAGATCCTCCACTACATGAATTCTTGCCACATGAAGAAGATCAAATGAAAGAAGTAGCAGAGCAAGTAGGTATTACTGTTGAAGAATTAAAATCAATAGTTGAACAACTTCATGAATTAAACCCAATGCTTGGTCACAGGGGTTGTAGGCTTACTATCACATACCCAGAAATTGCAGTAATGCAAACAAAAGCTATAATTGGTGCTGCTATTGAACTTAAGAAAGAAGAAAACATTGATGTCATTCCAGAAATCATGATCCCACTTGTAGGTCACATTAATGAACTTAAATACGTTAAAAAAGTAGTCAAAGAAACAGCAGATGCATTGATTAAAGAATCAGGAATCGACTTAACATACAAAGTTGGTACAATGATTGAGATTCCAAGAGCAGCTGTAACAGCGGATCAAATCGCTCAAGAAGCAGAATTTTTCAGCTTTGGAACAAACGACCTTACACAAATGACATTCGGATTCAGCCGTGACGATGTTGGAAAGTTCTTACCAGAATACCTTGAAAAAGGTATACTTGAGCACGATCCATTTAAGAGCCTTGATTGGGAAGGTGTAGGACAATTAGTCAAGATGGGAACAGAAAAAGGTAAAGCCACAAGAAAAGATCTTAAAGTTGGTGTTTGTGGTGAGCACGGTGGAGATCCAAGATCCATTCTATTCTTCGATGCTGCAGGACTTGACTATGTAAGCTGTTCTCCATACAGAGTTCCAGTAGCAAGAATAGCTGCTGCACAAGCAACAATTAAAAACAGAAAATAAAGCTTAACATATTAAATAGGGCCCTTTTTGGGCCCTTTCTTATTCGGAGGTGTTTTAATGAGCTTCCTTTTGTTTTCTATAGCAACTTCTATAATTCTTTTTTATTTTACAAAATCATATCTATTTTTTAGTATAATTGCTATTGGAATTTACTATCTTATTAGAAATAATATAAAACTTCAAAGTTTATTGAGTCTTACATATGTTCTAATGATCGCTCTTTCATTCTTTTCAACAATTCGTGGTTATGATCCAAAAGGACTCATTTTCCTTTTAATTTCTTGTTTTGTATCAATTTTATATGATATATTTAAATCTCCAATTTGGAGTCTTCCATTGTATCTACTACTTGGAATAAGTATTTCCTTAATTGGAAGTATAAAATATGGAACAATAGGATACTTTTTTGGACTTTTGATTATTCCAATATTTTTAAAAGAATTCAAAAAAAGGGGTGAACAAGATTGAAAACCCTAATTTTAGCTGCAGGGCTTGGAAAAAGGATGAATTCAAAATATCCGAAAGTTATTCACAAAATTCTTGGAAAGCCAATGATAAACTGGGTAATTGATACCGCTAAAAGCTTTGGAGAAGTTGGAGTAGTCTTAGGTCACAAGCATGAAATGGTAGAAAAGGTAATTCCCCAAGATGTAAAAATCTTTCTTCAAAATGAACAACTTGGAACTGCTCATGCAGTAATGTGTGGATTTGATTTTATACCAGAAAAAGATAATCTTTTAATTTTATACGGAGATGTTCCCTTTATTTCATATGAAACTTTAAAAAGACTTGAAAAAGAACACATAGAAAGTAACAGTGATGTTACCATATTAACTGCTATATTGGAAAATCCTGCTGGATATGGTAGGATAGTTAGAGGTAAAAAAATTGAAATTGTTGAAGATAAAGATGCTGATGAAAAAATTAAAAAAATAAAAGAGATAAATACGGGAATTTACATTTTTAAAGGGAAATTTCTGAAAGAAAACATAAAGAAAATAAAAAATGATAATGCACAAAAAGAATACTACTTAACAGATATTCTTAAGTTTACTGAAAATATCTCAACAGTAACTACAGATGATATAGACGAAGTTACCGGAGTAAATGATAGAATCCAGCTTTCAAAGCTTGAAAAAAATATGAGAAAAAGAATAAATGAAAAATTAATGAGAGAAGGGGTCAGGATTATAGACCCTGAGAGTGTTTATATAGATATTACCGTAAAAATTGGAAAAGATACTATAATATATCCATTTACTTTCATAGAAGGTGAAACTGAGATAGGGGAAGATTGTGTTATAGGACCAATGACTCGAATAAAAGATTCAAAAATTGGAAATAATGTAAATGTAATTAGATCAGAAGTTGAAAAGGCAATTATTGAAGATAATGTATCTGTTGGCCCATTTTCTAGACTCAGAGAAGGAACACATTTGAAATCAAACGTAAAAATTGGAAATTTTGTTGAAACTAAAAAAAGCGTTATAGGTAAAAACACTAAAGCTCAACATTTAACTTATCTTGGTGATGCTACAATAGGTGAAAATGTAAATATTGGGGCGGGAACAATTACCTGTAATTATGATGGGGAAAAGAAACATCCGACTATAATCGAAGATGGTGCCTTTATTGGAAGTAACAATTCACTAGTTGCACCTGTAAAAATTGGAAAAAATGCAATTACTGGTGCAGGTTCAACAATAACAGAAGATGTACCAGAAAATAGTTTGGGTCTTGGTCGTGCAAGGCAAGTAGTAATTAAAGATTGGGTATTAAGAAAAAAAGGGGGAAATCAAAATGCAGATAGCAAAGAATGAAATGAAGATCTTTTCTGGAAATGCAAATAGAGAGCTTGCAATAAAGGTTTCAGAATATATAGGAACAAGACTTGCTGATTGTGAAGTTGGAAGATTTGCTGACGGTGAAATAAATGTAAAAATAGGAGAAACTGTAAGAGGGCATGATACATTTATAATTCAACCAACTTGTCCTCCTGTAAATGAAAACTTAATGGAATTACTCATAATGATAGATGCTCTTAAAAGAGCTTCCGCAAACAGTATTGCAGTTGTTATACCTTACTATGGGTACGCAAGACAAGATAGAAAAGCAAAGGGAAGAGATCCAATAACAGCAAAACTTGTTGCAAACTTACTGACAGTTGCTGGAGCAACAAGGGTTATGACCGTAGATCTTCATTCCGAACAAATTCAAGGTTTCTTTGATATTCCACTTGATAATCTATGGAGTTTTCCAATATTTGCAAAAAAATTAAAAGAAGATAAAATAGTAGATGATGATTATGTAATTGTTTCTCCAGACGTTGGCGGTGTAAAACGTGCAAGACAGTTTGCTGAAAGACTTGGTGGTCCTCTTGCGATTCTTGACAAAAGAAGACCTAAAGACAATGTTGCTGAAATATTAAATATAATTGGTGAAGTTGAAGGAAAAACAGCTATAATAGTAGATGATATTGCTGATACAGCCAGATCTTTGGTAAATGCTGCAAAAGCTATCAAAGAAAAAGGTGCAAAAAGGGTAATTGCATGTATAACACACCCTGTGCTATCAGATGGTGCAATTGAAAGAATTCAAAATTCTGAAATTGAAAAGATATATATTTCCGACTCGATTAGCCATAGCAATTTGCCCGATAAATTCAGTGTAGTTTCTCTTGCGCCACTTTTAGGTGAGGCTATTGTTAGGGTAAGAAAGAACCTATCAATCAGTATATTGTTTAGACAATAATAACCCATAAAAATAAAAAAAGGAGGTTTTAAAGTATGGAAAAGCACACACTTGAGGCCCTTGTGAGAAGTGTTGTCGGAAAGAAAAGGGCAGTAAGAAGGCTCAGAAGACAAGGTTTTGTTCCTGGTGTCGTATACGGACCAGATGTAGAACCACTTTCTATTTCTATTAAAAGATCAAATCTTATTAAACTCTTTCACGAGGTTACAGAAGCAAGTATTATAAGCCTTACAGTTAAAGACGAAAATGGCAAAGAAGTATTTTCACACGATGTATTTATTAAAAATGTCCAATATGACAAATTGACAGATGAAGTTAAACATGTTGACTTCTACGCACCTGAAAAGGGACACAAAATGAAAATTAACTTACCACTCGAGTTTGTTGGAAAAGCAAAAGGTGAAGAAAAAGGTGGAGTCCTTGAAATTCATCACCACGAACTTCCTGTTGAAACACTTCCAAATGCAGTAGTTGAAAAATTAGAAATTGACGTAAGCAATTTAGATCTCGGTCAAGCACTATACGTTAAAGATCTTAAACTTCCAGAAGGTATGGAAGCAGAACTTGATGAAGAAGAAATTATTGCAATTGTATCTACTCCAAGTGGTCTTGAAGTTGAAGAGGAAACAGGAGAAGAAGAAAGTGCAGAACCAGAAGTTATAGAGAAAGGTAAGAAGGAGGAAGAATAATATTTACCTAGTTGTAGGCCTTGGAAATCCTGGTCCACGTTATGCCTTCACAAGGCATAACGTGGGCTTTATGTTTATTGACAGAATTTGTAATAATTTTAAAAAACAAAATAACTACGAGTATTGTCAAAAAACTCTTTTTGGCAAAGATATTTTATTTGTAAAACCATTTACCTATATGAACCTAAGTGGTGAAATTTTCAGCCATTTAAATAAAGAAGATTTTAGTGATATAATAGTTGTATACGATGATGTTAATTTGCCTTTAGGAAAAATAAGAATTAGAAAAAGCGGATCATCGGGTGGTCATAACGGAATTAAATCTCTAATAAGTTATCTAGGAGAAGATTTTAAAAGAATAAGAATTGGAATTGGACCTATTCCTGAAAATGTAAATCTTGTCGATTTTGTACTTGGAGAATTTGAAGAAGATGAACTAAAAGTCTTGGACAAAGTTCTCGACCTATCTATAGATGCTTTATATACAATTTTTAAAGATGGTATTGATAAAGCCATGAGTTTGTATAACTCTCAAGAGGTGAAATTGTGAGCAAATGTGAAAGGTGTGGAAAAGAGGCGGAGCTTGTTATACGAACCTTTGTAAACTTTGTTCCAAAAAGCATATCTATATGCAAAAAATGCCTTAAAGAAACTCTTTTATACGATACAACCAATTATACCAAAGCTGGTATTGAACTTTTGGCAGCGCATGTTGATTACATTGAAGAAACACAATCAGATTCTTCAATATATCATTTCAAAAAAAATAACTTGGAAATAATTTCCTTGATGCCTCTTGCAGTTCAATCAGTTATGTTTAAACAAGATGAACTTACTAAGCAAAGAATTACAAAAGACTTAAAAAGTAGAAAAATTTACTTTTTAAAACAGAAATTAGAAAAAGCTGTTAAAAATGAAAACTATGAACTTGCAAAACACATAAAAGAAATTTTAGACAGCCTTGACAATCTCTCCGAAATTTAGCTTCATATTTTGTTTTTACCCTTCCAAAATGATATAATTCCTATTGATATGATAATAATTGTTATTTTATTTATACTAATTTTCAACATTTTCCCGATCTTCTATGGTATTTTTTCCTCCATATACATCAACAACTCATTTTCATTTTCTGCTCTTTTTCAGACACTGGGAGCAAAATATTTTTATATAAGCCTTTTAATTACCATACTTTACGCTCTTTTCAGTGCTTTTATTTCAACATATGTTTCACTATATATTTCTAAATTAATAAAATTCAACAAATTTTCCTTTATATTCCTCGTGATTGGATGGACAATCCCACCGTATATTGGTGTTCCTGTTTGGAGAACTTTTTTTGAAAAGTATACAGATATTTATATAAATCCAATAACTTCTTTTATTTCAGCAACTCTTATTTCTAGTTGGTTTCTTATTCCTTTTACCAGCTTTTTTCTTTACACTTTTTCAGAAACTCAAAATAAAAAATACCTTGAAAGTTTTCTACTAGAATCAAATAAAACAGATATTTATTACAAAAAAATAGTCGTTCCAAATATAAAAGGGGCTATCTATTCAGCATTTATATTGAATTTTTTAAAAGCCTTTAAAGATTTTCAGGTTCCATGGCTCTTAGCAGAAGGCGGCGCACCTCTAAGCTTTGGAATAACTGACAAAGGAATAATTGGTGCAACTACTAACCTTGAGGTTTTAATCTACAAACTTTTTAATTTTGAAAGTGATATTTCACAAGTTTCTTCTATTTCTCTATTAACAATATTAATAATAACCTCTGTTTACTTTCTTTCTAGTAAATTAAATTCAAAGATTAAAATGAACATTTCATATTTTTCAAAAACTCTTTCATACATTTGGATCTTTTCAATAATTTACTTTTTCTACATACTATTAACCCTTGCTTTTTCAGATTCTCAAAGCATTTATTTAAATGGCAATTTTACACTAAAAAATTTCAAGTATATTCTTGATGATGGCATAGTTAAATCCTTTTCAAATACCTTGCTAATTTCAATTATAACCTCAATATTAAGTATTATACTTTCAATGTATTTTGCATACTTTTTGCTGAATATTAAAAACGGTGAAAATATACTAAACTTTTTTAACTTTCTAAAAATCTTTTCGGGCTTACATATTATAATCTTTATCTTCTATATCTATTCCAAATTGAGATTATTAAATACGTTTACTTCCGTTATCTTAATGTTAGTAGCAAAAAACTTACCATTTTTGTCATTACTGTCATACCATTATTTTAAAAATTTTCCAGAAGATCTATTCTTACTTGCAAAGTTAGATAATATACCCAAAAATACTTTCTTTTTCAAAATACTACTTCCAAATAGTTTTCCCCTTGTTTCGTCCTTATTTTTGCTTTCAACATTAAACTCTTTTAATGCATTTTTACCACCTTTAGTTTTTCTATTCGATGAAAGTAAATACACACTTAGTATAAAGTTATACTCCTATGTTGGAGCAGCAAGCACACATTATCCACAATGGAATTTGTTCGGTGCTGCATCATTTGCAACATTTTTAATTTTATTAATTTTAACTTTTCTTCTTCTAAAGATTTCTAAAATTTCGTATATAAAATATCTTTAATAAAAGGGGAGGTAGATCATATGAAAAAGGCTTTTGTAGTTATATTCATAATTTCTTCAGTATTATTATTTTCCTACATTGTAAGCCCTAAAAACTTTCCCGACGGAAAATATAGAGTTATAGAACTCATTCCACCTTTTGAAAAAATTGAAGCTATATCATTAATTTCAAATGATGTAAAAGAAAATATCGCTTTATACGATTTAATAGAAATAAAAAATGGTAACTTTTATTTTAAAGGAAAAAAGTTCACAAATATGGAAGTTAAGGCAGAATTTTTGGAAAAACTGCAAAGAGAAGTATGGCTTTCTTGGGAAGGAATAAATGATATAAAAGAATATATAGAAAAATACTCAAAAATGCATGATTTAAATATAAAAGTGCTTGAGGTTCCACAAATTTCAAGCAAACTTATTACAATGAGCAAATCAAATGTCAAACTACCTGATGTAATAATGACAAGTGCGTTTGACTATCCAACATACAAAGAATTAAATATAGTCAAAGGAAAGCTTTACAATTATTATTATGACACCCAAATAGTATACGTACAAAAAGATATTAATATAGTTCCAAAAAGTTGGAACTTAAAAACTGTAGAAAAAATTGTGCAGGATACAAACAAAAAAATTGCAATAAATCCAATAAGTGCATATTGGTTTTCTACATTTTTAATGGGATATGGAAAAATACCACTAATTTCAGACAGCTTTATACTAACCGATGAAAATACAATTAATGCTTTCAATGTAGTCAAAAAATGGTATGAAAATAACTATTTTGATTTTTTAAATAAACAAGCACAAATAGCATCCTTTGTAAATAAAAAGGTTGCTTTAATGTTTCAAGGATCTTTTTTGCTTCCAATAATCTCCGAAAAAATGGAAGATTTTTACATTTTGCCCCTTCCAAAACCACTAGTACCTTTTAAAGACTATAAAGCATTTGTATCTACAAAAGATGGCGATGAACATTTTACTTACTGGCTTTATTTACTTTTAAATAACCCAGATTTTAAAAAGTACTTTGCAGATAAATACACCAAATTTTTTGATGATTATATTCCTGAAGGAAAATTCAAGAACGTCTTTGAAAGCACTCAAAAAGCAGCCCAGCCAATTCCGTTTGACAAAAGATATGTAAAATTTCACAAAAATGTCTCAGATATTCTTAAATTGATGCTATTTAATAAAATTTCACTGCAAGATGGTTTGAAAAAACTTGAGGAGATAGTAAATGAATAATTATATAATCTGGCTTGTTGGAAAAAGAAAGACTGGAAAATCAACTATAGCAAAAGAGCTCAATAAATATTTTATTGAAAAGTCTCTTCCCTCAATTGTACTTGAGGGGAGAGATATTTTTAAAAATGTTAATATACAAGTTCAAGAGAGAATAAAAATTCTTGCAAATACTGCATTTTTATTTTCCAAATTGGGTTATATAGTTATTATTCCAGCTGTTTCTCCAAAAAAAAGTATTAGAGAGATGATAAAAAAAATATCACCTGTGCCATTTTTTGAGATATTTATTACTTGTGATGAAAAAATAAGAAAAAAGAGGATAAAATCATCAGATTACTTTCAACTTTATGTTGATAAAATATTTGAAGAACCTGTTAATCCAGACCTTGTTATTGATACTTCACTTCACAAAGTAAATGAATGTGCTAAAATAATAATAGATTACGTAAACAAAAATATACAAGGAGTATGAAAAATGGATTATATTATAGTTCGTGGTGCAAAAGTTCATAATTTAAAAAATATAACTGTAAAAATTCCAAAAAATAAACTTACAGTTATTACTGGTCTATCAGGTTCAGGAAAAAGCTCTTTAGCACTTGATACAATCTACGTTGAAGGGCAAAGAAGATACCTTGAAAGTCTTTCTTCATATGCAAGACAATTTATCGGAAATTTAAAAAAGCCCGAAGTAGAAAGTATTGAAGGACTATCTCCTTCTATTGCTATTGATCAAAAAAGTGTCTCACACAATCCAAGATCTACAGTCGGAACTGTAACAGAAATATACGACCTTTTGAGAGTGCTTTATGCAAAAATTGGTGAAGCATACTGTTACAAATGTGGAAGAAAACTTGAAAAATTAAGTGTTGATGAAATTGTTAAAGATATAATGGAAAATTTTGACGATAGTAGAATATACGTTGAATCACCAATTGCAATTGAAAAGAAGGGAACCTTTAAAGACATCTTCGAAAATTTACTAGAAAAAGGTTATGCACGCATAGAAATAGACGGTGAAGTTTACAGATTGGAAGAAACTCCAGAGCTTAACAAAAATGTACGTCATAATATATTTTTAATAGTTGATAGATTAAGAATTAAAAATGATGAAAATATTAAACATAGGCTTTTTGATTCAGTTGAAATTGCATTGAGAGAATCAAATGGTTTTGTATATATTAAAAATGTTGATACAAATGATGTAAAAATATACTCTGAAAAGATGATGTGTCCTACTTGTGGTGTTTCAATGCCTGAAATAAATCCAAAATTGTTTTCATTTAACAGTCCATACGGAGCCTGTGATAGATGTCATGGTCTTGGTTTTACTTTGGAAGTTGATGAAAAAAAGGTAATTGATTTTGAAAAGCCTGTTCTTGAAGCAATAAATATTGGTCACAAAGAAGATGGCTGGATTCCTCAAAGAATCAAAAAAATATTAAAAATATATGGTGGAGATCTAAAAACACCTTTTAAAAACCTACCAGAAGAGACACAAGAGGCAATATTATATGGTACAACTTTTTTTGATGGATTAATTCCAATAGTCAGACAAAGATACGAATATAGTACTTCAGAAGATACAAGACAATGGTATTTAGACAAATTTTTTGTGGAAAACACTTGTCATGAATGCGGAGGGAAAAGACTTAGAAAAGAAGCATTATCAATCTTAATTGATGGAGTTAATATCATTGATTTTACTGAAATGCCGATTTCCGATGAATATGAATTTATAAAAAAACTAAGGAAAAAATTACCGGAAAAAAAGCTTGAAATAGTAAAAGATTTAATAGAAGAACTTGAAAAAAGACTCCAATTTTTAAACGAAGTTGGTCTATCATATATAAGTCTTTCTAGAAACGTTAAAACATTATCAGGAGGTGAAGCTCAAAGAATAAGGCTTGCTACACAAATTGGTTCAGGGCTTACAGGTGTTACATACGTACTTGATGAACCAACCATTGGACTTCACCAAAGCGACAATGAAAAACTTATATCAACTTTAAAAAGATTGCGCGACCTTGGAAATACTGTCATTGTTGTAGAACATGACGAAGATGTAATAAGAAGTGCTGATTACCTTATAGATATTGGGCCTGCCGCAGGAATAAATGGAGGAAGAGTTGTTTACCAGGGTCCAATTGAAAACATCAACTCAGATACTAATTCATTGACTATACAATACTTGAAAAGAATTAAAAAAATTGAAGTACCAAAAGAAAGAAGAAAAGGAAATGGAAAATTTTTAACCTTATATGGCGCGCGGCATAATAATTTAAAAAATATTACTGTTTCATTTCCACTTGGAACTTTTATTTGCGTAACTGGTGTTTCAGGTTCTGGAAAAAGTTCACTTATAATTGACACACTATACCCTGCACTAATGAACGCTCTTCATAAAACAAAGCATAATACCGGTGAATTTGATAGATTAGAAGGTCTTGAAAATATTGATAAAGTAATTGCAATAGATCAATCTCCAATTGGAAGAACTCCAAGAAGTAATCCAGCAACATATACTAAAGTTTTTGATGAAATAAGAAAGTTATTTGCAATGACTCCTCTTGCCAAGGCAAGAGGTTATACTCCAAGCAGATTTAGTTTCAATGTTAAAGGTGGAAGGTGTGAACACTGTCAGGGGCAGGGAATATTAAAAGTTGAAATGTTATTTTTGCCAGATGTCTATGTACAGTGTGATGTTTGTAATGGAAAAAGGTACAACAGTGAAACTCTCCAGATAACTTACAAGGATAAAAATATAGCTGATATTCTCGATATGACTGTAGAAGAAGCATTAGAATTTTTTAAAAATATTCCTAATATTTATTCAACCTTAAAAGTTTTAAATGATGTAGGACTTTCATATATAAAACTTGGTCAACCTGCAACCACACTTTCAGGTGGTGAAGCTCAAAGAATTAAACTTGCTTCTGAATTAAAAAAACGTGCTACAGGCAAAACTGTTTATATCTTAGACGAACCAACAGTTGGCCTTCACTTTGAAGATGTAAAAAAATTAATTAATGTTTTAAATAAACTTGTTGACAAAGGAAATACAGTAATAGTAATTGAACATAACCTTGATGTAATAAAATCTGCTGATTATGTAATTGACCTTGGGCCTGAAGGTGGAAAAAATGGTGGCTATATAGTTGCTGAAGGGACACCTGAAGATATTGCAAATTCTAAAAATTCTTTAACCGGAAAATATATAAAGATGGTTTTGGAGGGTAATGATGGATAAAGTAATTGAAATGTTTTCAGATTATCTTGCACACGTAAGAAGACATTCTGAAAATACATTAAAAGCCTACAAAAAAGATGTCAGAAAATTTTTAACATACGTTGGAAAACAAGTTAATAATATCGAAAGAAAAGACGTAGAAGAATTCTTAAAAGCTCTCTCAAAAGGTGATATTACAGGTGAAAGTCCTCGTGAAACTACTATATCAAGGTATATTTCTAGTTTGAATTCTTTTTTTAATTACCTTGAACTTTCTGGAATGATTTCTGAAAACCCCATGGAAAGAATTAAACATCCTAGAATTAGGAGAAAAATCCCTGATTTTCTCACTGAAGATGAAGTTTCAAGTTTAATTGAGGCTTTCAATGAAGAAAATGAGCTTAAACAAAAAACTGCCATATCATTACTTTACTATGCTGGACTTAGAATTAGCGAGTTGTGTAATCTCAGAACCACAGATATCTCTTTTATTCCACCTTTTTTAAGGGTAGAAATGGGAAAAGGTAGAAAGGACAGACTAGTTCCGCTGCCAGACAAAGTAATACCAATATTAAAAAAATATATAGATCTTGAAAATCCAAAAATATTTGTCTTTGAAAATGGAAAAAAACATGTACATCCTTCAACTGTTTTTAGGTGGTTAAAGGAAGGAGTAAAAAGAGCAAATATAAAAAAAGACGTACATCCACATACTCTAAGGCATTCATATGCAACTCATCTGATACGAAAAGGAGTAAATATAAAAGTTGTTCAAGAATTATTGGGCCATACAAATCTAAGCACTACAAGTATTTATCTACACGTTGCTGATCAAGAAAAATTTGATGCTGTTAAAAAGTTGTAAAAGAAAAGCCCCCGTTTGGGGGCTTGAATTTATGTTTCCCTTATCTTTTTATTGAATAAAATGCATCCAATCCTTTATATTGAGCAACATCTCCAAGTTCTTCTTCGATTCTGAGAAGTTGATTGTATTTTGCAATTCTTTCACTTCTAGAAAGTGATCCTGTCTTTATCAATCCAGCATTTGTTGCAACTGCAAGATCGGCAATAAATGTATCCTCGGTTTCACCAGATCTATGAGAAATTACATTTGTCATGTTGTTTGTTTTTGCAAGTTCTATTGCATTAAGCGTTTCAGTTACTGAACCAATTTGGTTAAGTTTTATTAATATTGAATTAGATGCTTTTAGTTCAATACCTTTCTGTAATCTTTTAACATTTGTAACGTATAAATCATCGCCAACGATTTGTACTTTGTTTCCAACTTCTTTATTAAATTTCTGATATGCTTCCCAATCCTCTTGATCAAATGGATCTTCAATTGAAATAATAGGATATTTTTCAATTAATGATTTGTAGTATTCAATTAATTCATCAACTGTTTTTTCGCTACCATCAATAAAGTATTTTCCAGTTTCTTCATTATAAAATTCACTTGCTGCAACATCCAATGCTATAAAGATATCTTTTCCTGGCTCATAGCCTGCAGCTTGAATTGCTTGTATTAAAACTTGAATTGCCTCTTCATTATTTTTCAAGTTTGGTGCAAATCCACCTTCATCACCTACTGCAGTTACATGACCTGCTTCTTTTAAAATCTTTTTAAGTGCATGGAAAGTTTCTGCACCATATCTTAGAGCTTCTCTAAAACTTGGTGCTCCTGCAGGAACAATCATAAATTCTTGTATATCAAGGTTATTATCTGCATGTGCACCACCGTTAATAACGTTCATTAAAGGCACTGGTAAAACTTTTGCATTTACACCGCCAAGATATTTGTACAATGGAAGTTGTAATGAATTTGCTGCTGCTCTTGCTACTGCCATAGATACTCCTAAAATTGCATTTGCACCTAATTTACTTTTATTTTCTGTTCCATCAAGTTCAAGAAGAACGTTATCAATATAAACTTGATCGTAAGCATTAAGACCTAAAAGTTTTGGTGCAATAACTTCATTTACATTTTCAACTGCCTTTAATACACCTTTTCCAAGATATCTTTTTTTATCGCCATCTCTTAATTCTAAAGCTTCAAATTTTCCAGTAGATGCACCAGAAGGTACAATAGCTCTACCTGTTGAGCCATCTTCTAACATAACTTCAACTTCAACAGTAGGATTTCCGCGGGAATCAAGTACTTCTCTTGCAAAAACATCGATAATTTCAATGTACATCTTTTCACCTCCAAGTTTTTTATTTCACAATTATATTATACACCATAAATGTTTCAAAAATTATTATAAATTATTACAAAAAAATCCCTCCGCAAGTCGCGGAGGGATCAATTAATTTTAAATTATTACAATATTAGAAGCTTGTGCTCCAGCAAAGTTTTGCATACCATTGTGCATCGTCTTTGTGAATGTCTGTTTTTCCGTCTTTATCATCATCGCCATACAATGTTCCGTAGAATACTGTGAATGTTGTGTTATCATCAAACATGTATTTTGCATTTAGATTATAACCAAATTCTTCGCTTGCGTATCTAACTGCTGCACCTAATGTCAATGCATCGATTGGTGTTACTGAAAGATCTGCGTTAAGATCAACTGCTGTTGCCGCACCAACAATATCTGCCCATTCCGCTGATGCATTAACTGCAACCATATCATCATCATAACCTGCTGCAAGTGTCATATTAATTGATGTTGCTGCATTAACTACATCTGCCCAGCTGAGTGCTAAGCTTGCATCAAACATATCTGCATAAGCAACTTTGAAGTTTACTGGGACTGTAAATTCAGATGGTGTTGCAAGGCTTGCAATCTTAAATGATACATCACCAGAAACTGTTAATGGGGACATTGAATATTCAACAGCTGCTTTTACAGACACTGATGAAGCATCATTGTCTCTTGCAAATGCAAATTGGCTAACGTTTTGTTTCCATGTAAAGGTTTGTGTTAAGGTTACAATTGAAAATTCTGCTGACAAGCTTTCACTAATTCCGTAAGCTACAGTATTGCTTGCATCAACAACACCTGCTACTCCATCAAGATCCAATGTTGCAAATCCAAGATCCAAGCTTGTATTTGCATTTAAACCATATTGGTAAAGATTTGTTTGTGTTGCTTCATCTGCATCATAAAATGCTGCTGCAAGATTTACATTTGCCACACTGTATGTAACTCCAACAAAATCATCAAACCATTTGTGTGTTGTTGGTGTTCCTGTGTTATAATCAACTTCAGTTACTACATCTTGGAATACTACTGTCAATCCATCAACTGCTTTTAATGTTAAAGAAATGTTATCTTCAGCATTTAACAAATAGTTACCATCTTTGTCAGGTTTTACAAAATATTGGAATCCTGCTGCACCTTTTGTATAATCAAGTGCGAAAATGTTGTTTTCAAAGCTCAAGCTTTTAAATGATAATGATTTTCCAACAACATCAATTGCAAAGGATACGCCAAATTGAGTATCTGCACTTGGTGAAATTGTAACTGAAGGTTTTACTAATCCACCGTCAATGTCTACCCCTTTTTCGTCAATACCCAATGTAAAAGATGCACTACCTGACCAGGAAACTACTGGTGTTGCTTCAGCAGCAAATAATGCTGTTAAAACAAATAAAGACATCAATACAACTAAAAGCTTTTTCATAAAACTCCTACCTCCTTTAATATAATAGTATAAGCATTTTATTTTTACCTTATGGTTTTACAAATGCTGCATAAATTGCTAGTCCTAAACCAACTAATCCTGCAACAAGACCTAAAATTGACATTGTATTTACAGAATCTACTTTCTTGCTTAAGTCTTCAACTTCTGTTTTTGATGCTTTTTCATTAACACTTGCTTTAACTTCTTCAACATTTGTTTTTAAACCTTCTATTTCTTTAGAATTTGCCTCAACAACTTTATTTGTTTCTTCAATTTGTTTTCTTAAAGCATATTCTACTTCACCTAATTTTGCTGCAAAACCATTTAATGTATCTGTATTAAACTCTGCCATTTGTTTTACTTCATCTAATGCTTTTAATTTTGAATCAAACGATTTAATTTTTACATTTATATATCTAATCAATTTTGATTCCAAATTCTTTATATTTTCTGAATTTTGGTAAACCAAATTTCTAAGCATTGGAATTGCATCATTAACGTTTGTTTCAATATTCAAAACTTTTCCTGCTAATTCGTTTATCTTTTCATCAGTGTATTTCTTTCCATTTTCATCTGACAAAGTAATCTTTTTGTATAAAAATTCAATTTGACCATTTACTGATTCTAAAGATCCATTTAACATTTGCTCAACATCTTCTTTGGAAGCCTTTTTTGTCAAACTTTCGTAAATTCTTATAATATCTTTATCTAAAACATCAACTCTTTTTGAAAGTGCTTCCACATCTTCTAATTTTGCCATAAGAGCTACGCTCTTCTTTAATTGTCCAACAATATCATAAAGTGCTGAAATGTCATTTTCATGAACATCAACTGTTACGGATAATTTTTGAATATCCTCCTCTAATAATTTCAAAACTCTTGCCAAAAATACCGCAAGTTCATACCTTGTAACGTTATTTGTACCTTTAAATGTTCCATCTGGATAACCTGTGATAACCCCCGCTTTTTCAAGCATAACAACTGAATCATAAGCCCAATGATTTGTTGGCACGTCTTTTAATTCGGCTAACGCAAAAACTGATACTAAAACTACTGCCAATATAACTAACAATTTCTTCATAAAAATAACCTCCCTTCCTATTTTGTGTTACATTTTATTCAACATGCAAGTATATTATATCATGTTAAGTTAATAAATTTCAAGTGTTTTTTCAAAATAATTAATTTTTTGTTATCAACTTAAAGAACTTTCTCTTACCAAGCCTTAAAACATGCTCTTTTTCAACTTTTACAATTTGTTTAAAATCGTTAACTCTTTTCCCATCAAAATAAACTCCACCTTGACTTATTAACCTTTTTACCTCACTTTTACTATAATTACTATTGACTTTTGTTACTAAATCAACTATATTGTACTCTCCAGGTTCAACTTGAATTTCTGGCATTTCATCTGGTATTTCCTTTTGCCTGAATACTTTTACAAAGTTTTCTTCCGCTATTTTGGCTTTTTCTTTGTCGTAGAAGAACGTAACAATTTCTCTTGCAAGCCTCATCTTAACATCCCTAGGATTTATCTTTCCTTCTTTCATTAGTATTTCATATTCTTCTATTTCACTTTCCTCTATATCCGTAATCAATCTCATATATTTAGCAATTAGTTCATCAGGTATTGACATAATTTTTCCATACATATCATTTGGTTCATCTGTAAATGCTATGTAGTTATCATAGCTTTTACTCATCTTTAATTTCCCATCTGTACCTTCAATAATCGGCATCGTCATAACAATTTGCGGCTTTTGACCATATTCTTCTTGGATCTTTCTTCCAACAAGAAGATTAAACAACTGATCCGTACCACCAAGCTCAACATCTGCCTGAATGGTAACCGAATCATATGCCTGAGCAAGAGGATACAAAAATTCCGCAATGCTTATAGGATATCCCTGAGAAAGTCTTTTTGCAAAATCATCTCTTTCAAGCATCCTTGCAACTGTGTATTTTCCAGCAAGTTTTACAACATCTTCAAACTTCATCTTCCCAAGCCATTCATTATTAAATCTAATCTCAGTTTTTTCTTTATCTAAAATTTTAAAAGCTTGATTTGCATAAGTTTCAGCATTTTTTCTTACTTCTTCTTCAGAAAGCATCGGTCTTGTAGAATTCCTTCCTGTTGGATCCCCAATACGAGCAGTAAAGTCACCAATAATCAATATTATGTGGTGACCTAATTCTTGAAATTGTTTTAATTTTTTTAACACAACAGCATGTCCTAAATGAAGGTCAGGTCTGGAAGGATCTACTCCGAGTTTTACTCTCAAAGGTCTATTTTCTTTAAGCCTTTCAACTAATTCCTCTTCACTTACAAAATCTACTACATTCTTCTTTAATATCTCAAGCTGCTTTGAAAAATCCAAAGATACTTCCCCCTTCTAAAACTTTTTATCTGGAAATAAAAAATGCTGTTAATATGCTTGAAACAAAAAATAATATTCCAAATAAAACTGTTAATTTTCCCTCGGCGTCAAGCCCTTTATCTCTACCAAAAATAGTGTTCATTGAACCTGATCCAAATGCTCCACCAAGTTCGGCAAATTTTCCCATTTGCTTTAAAGAAAGGTAAATAAGAATTACACTAATAATTGCGTGAACAACAAGCATAACTGTACCCATCAATTGCACCTCCAAATATTATTTTTTCTAAGCCTTATTATATCATATACCTTCTATCAAATCAAACCTTCAGGTTATTTTCCACCTTCAAAATTTGACACACACCACAAATACTACAATCACCAAATCTACAATCTTTAGTTATATCTCCATTTAAATATTTATTATATTCTTTCCACAAAAACTGCTTTGTTACTCCACAATCTATGTGCTCCCAGGCAAATTCATCCTTCAAAGTAAATGGTCCTATGTATTCTTTAAAGTCTACCTTTGCTTCTTTGAATGCTTCCATCCAATCTTCAAAACTAAAAAACTCAGTCCACTCATCATAATAAGATTTTTTATACTTTATCTTTATAACTTCAAACAATTTTCTATCACCACGTGATAATAATCCTTCAATAAAACTTTTTTTACCGTCATTAATATCAATCTTAGCATATTTTCTATATTTTCTCAAAATAGAAAAGACATGTTCAGTGTATTCTGGAAGTTGCAATTTTGCAAATTGCATTGGTGTATGTGGTTTTGGAACTAAAAGATTTACTGAAGCAGTAATATCCCTATATTTTAATTTCTTAATTTCTATCAACAACCTTCCTATATCTTCAATATCACTATCTTTTTCTCCATCAAAACCTACCATAAAATACAATTTTATTCTATTCCAACCTGCCTCTTTTGCTTTTTTAGCACTGTTATAAATTTCTTCAAAATTTATATTTTTATTAATCTTATCTCTCATTATTTGAGAACCTGCTTCTGGTGCAAGAGTTATTCCACGTTTTCTAACAGAAGCAATCTTCGACATAATCTCAATATTTAATGCATCAACACGTGTTGATGGAATAGATATAGAAATTTTATTTTCAATTGAATATGAAATAATTTTATCAACAATTTGATTTATTGCCGTATAATCCATTGCAGAGAGAGACAAAAAAGATAATTCTTCATATCCAGTTTCTTTCAACATTTTTTTCGCGTTTTCAACAATATTCTCAACACTTCTTTGTCTAACGGGTCTATAAACATACCCAGCATGGCAAAATCTACAACCTCTTGTACAACCTCTACTAATTTCAATAACTGCTCTATCATGAATACTCTGAACATTTGGCAGTATTTGCTTTATAGGAACTATTGCTTTATCCAAATCTTCAATAATACTCTTTTTTATTTTTTTTGGAACGTTTCCAATTGGGACAATTTTTCTTCCAATTTGTTTGTAAAAAATCGGGACATAAACTCCTTGTATCTTTGCTACCTCTTCTAATCTTTTTATCCTGTCTTCTCCTTTTGTATAATATAAAAGTTCGAATAACTCTTTTAAATTTTTCTCCCCATCACCAATAAATACAATATCAAATGCTTTAGAAATAGGCTCAATATTGTAAGCAACAGGCCCACCTGCAACAACTATTGGATCATCTTTTTTTCTATATTCGGTTTCAATTGAAATCTTGGCTAATTCTAAAAGTTTTAAAACATTAGTAAATGCAAGTTCATACTCTAAAGAAACACCAAGTACATCCATTTCTTTTACCGGAGTTTTAGTCTCCAATGTAAAAAGTGGTATATCTTTTTCCTGCATCAAGTTAATCATATCAACCCAAGGTAAAAACACTCTTTCAGCATAAAAATTTGGAAGTTGGTTTAAATAATGGTATAAAACCTCTAGTCCATAATGAGACATTCCAACTTCATACACATCGGGAAACGAAAGTGCAATTCTAAACTTTCCATTTGGATCCTTTTTTACAATATTGTATTCATCACCAATGTATCTTGCAGGCTTTTGAACCTTTAAAAGATTATTATGCAAAAATTGATTTATCATATTTTCCTCCTCTTCAATAAAACATATAAAGCCATACCCAAATACCACTATTTTGAAATCTGATTTTTTTCCTTGCCTTTTTTTGAACAAGCCTTTCAAAGTTTGAATCTGGGGAGAGTATATAAATTTTTGAATCAACAAAAATATCCCAAAGTTTTGAAAAATTAATATCATTCTTTAATCTTTCACCATATGGAGGGTTAGTTACAACCCAACAATTTTCAAATTTTTTTAAATTATTAAAATCTATATTCTCAAATATTATCCCGTTTATATTTGCCCTTTTTTCATTTTCCCTTGCAACTTTTAGTACTTCTTTATCAATATCAAATCCAAATAAATTATCCACATTAACTTTGTACTTTTTCCTCTCAGGCCAATAATCTTTTAAAATACTCCATTTTTCAGATACAAAATGTCTCAAAAAAGATGGAGGAATATTTTCCTTATAAAGTGCTGCTTCAATTAAAATTGTTCCACTCCCACAAAATGGATCAATCAAAGTAGATTTTTTATCCCATCTTGAAAGAAGAACTAAAGCAGCAGCTATAGTTTCTCTTAATGGAGCCTTTGAAGTCTTTAGCCTATATCCTCTTTTACTTAATGCATCTTTTCCTGTAGTATCAAGCAAAACTTGTAGAATATCGTTTTTAATAATTAGCCTGATTGGATAAATATTATTAGTTTTTCTTGAAATTTTTTTACTAATTGCTGCATAGCTTACTGAAATAATAGCACCTTTTGCAGATAGTTTAGAATTTCTTACAGAGACATCAGAGATTAAAACTTTTCCATCAACAAATTCTTCCCAATTTACCGAATAAATTACATTATAAAGTTCATCAAAGGTTTCAACTCTATCTTGTGCTAAAACAATATATACCCTCTCAGCAGTTCTAAGAAACATATTAAGTCTTGGAATGTCTTTTAAATCCCCTTCAATGTATATTCTTCCTGATTGTGAATCCACAATTTTATAACCCAAATTTTTTAATTCTAGAGCCGTTGCACCTTCAAGACCTGCAGTGCAAGTTATCATTAATTTCATTTTTTTGACTCCATATAATGAGCTACCACAGGAATTTCAACTATAAGACCATCAAAATTTAATTCTTTTAACTTTTCAACAAACATATTTATCTTTTCAGCTTCATCAACTATATCAATAACCACAGGTAAATCTTCTGAAATACTAAAAAAATCACTTCTGTGAATATGCCTCTTCTTCCCAAACCCCATTATACCCTTCAATATAGTAACACCTTTCATCCCTTCTTTATAAGCAAGTTTCATTATATACTCAGCAGTTGGAATCCCTTTTTCAAAATCTTTTTCTCCAAGGTAAACTCTAAGTAACTTCATAATATTCTCCCCCTACCCAAAAACATACCCAATATAGCTGCAAAAAATCCTAAAAAGATATTTGCAATAAAATACACAGTTGCCCTCAATGGTTGAGTCAAAAAAATTGATAAAAATTCATATGCAAAAGTTGAAAATGTTGTAAATGCTCCAAGAAAACCTGTTCCAAAAAATAGTATAAAGGATTGTGATATATCTGTTTTTGAAATACTTAAAAACATCAGAAAAGAAAGTAAAAAAGAACCAACTACATTTACAAAAATTGTCCCCCAAGGGACAAAACTAAATGAAAAAGATGAATTAATAAACTTTGAAATCACATACCTTGAAACAGCACCTAAAGCTCCACCAAACGCAACATACAAGATCTTCACTTACTTCAACTCCTTATATTTCCACTCTTTTACTTTCTTTAAATTCCTTTTCCCACAAAACATGCGACATACTGTCATCAACTATTCCAATATTCGGCAACGTTTTTATATAGTTTGTTTTATCTTTGTAAATAAACAAAGATAAAATTGTCTTACCTGAAATATCACTTGCCACAATAGTCTGAGCTTTTCTAAGCAAAAATTTACTGGTATAGTTTGTTTTATCAAAAGCTATAAAAAGTTCAACATCTTTTAAGTAATTTTCAGCAACCGATATAGAACTTCCAACCAATATGCCAGCTTTGAAAAACCCAAAGTCTATTATCTTTTCTGAATTATTCAAAATAGTATCTACGAACTTAAAATGATCGTAAATAAATACAGCCTGTCCATTATAAAAGAGAGTATATGGAATTTGCAAATTTTCAAAATCATTAGTCACCCATATGTCTGGTTCAAATTCCTCCACTAAAAAACTATTTGAAAGAAGGATTCTCAAATCTCTCCCACCTTTTTCAATAATTCAAATAACTTTCTAAAAGCTCTACTCCTATGGCTTATTTGTCTTTTTACACTTTCGCCAAGTTCCCCAAAAGTTTTATCATAACCTTCAGGTATAAAGAATGGATCATATCCAAATCCAAACTCACCTCTTATATTTTCGGAAATCGTGCCGCTTACAACTCCTTGCGCGGAAATTAAAACTCCACTATTTGGATTAAAATATGTTGCAACACAAACAAAACTTGCACTTTTATCATCAAAATTTTGCAATCGTCTTAAAAGTTCTTTCATCTTTTCTTCATAGCTGTAGCCTTCCATAAATCTAGCACTTTCAACCCCAGGCATTCCACCTAGAGCATTTATAACAAGTCCTGAATCATCACAAATTACAGGGTTATTTAACTCCATTCCATAATAGTAAGCTTTTTTCACAGAATTTTCAAAAAAAGATTTTCCATCTTCTTCAACATCAACTTTTTTTGGTGATTTTAATAGTTCCAAATTAAAATCACTCAAAATATCCATAATTTCGTGAACTTTGTGTTCATTTGTTGTTGCCACATAAATCACATTCTCACCTCAATAATGATATTTTTCATTATTTATAATTTTAAACGCTCTAAAAAGTTGTTCTAAAAGTATAACAAGTGTAAATTCATGAGTAAAAGTCATTTTAGACAAAGAAATTTTTAAACTTGCTTTTTTTCTTAATTCATCGTCTATACCAAGTGGTCCTCCTATAACAAACAAAAGCTCTCCCGATAACATCTCATTTTCAACGAATTTTGAAAATGAAATACTATCCATCTGTTTTCCATGAAGATCTATTAAAATAAACCTTCTGTTTTTAACCTTATTTAAAATTTCATCTTTTTCTCGCCTTAAAATTACCTGCTTTGATTCTCTATTAACATCTCCACCAAGCTTTGTAAACGTAACAGTTAAATTTGCAAAACGCTTTAATTTTTTTAAATAAAAATCAAAAACGTTTTGCAAATGACTTGAAAGCTTTCCAGGAACTATTATTTCTATATTCATTCTAAAAACCTCTTACAATATGAATCATCACATTCAAGTGATTTTAATAAGCTTGCCACCTTTTCTCCTATTGGATTTTCAATTCCTGCAAGAAAGTCTGCAAGATGAAGATGTAAACATTTTATTTTAGTAAAATCTTTTATACCACCACTTCCAACACTTTTTAAAACATTTCTCCACTGCTCATATTTTTTCAAATCATCTCTTTCAAAAAATTTATCCCGTTCTTCTATGACTTTCATGTGAGCATTTACTAATTTTTCTTTAAGTTCTTTATCAGCTTCTACCTCATCTTGAAATTTTTTTATGTAGCCCTTTTCCTCAAGACGAGATACTTCCTTTATAAGATACGGGCAAACTAGGTAATTCAATGTGGGAAATGGTTTTTCATCTTTTATTGGAAGACTTTTAATAACTTGGGGAAAACCATATGAACAAAATTTTGCAACTTTACAAAAATTTGTTGCATTAATTGACAACTGTTTTTCAACTATTTTTCTTACATCTTTATTACTAAAGCATTCCATTCATTGCTCCTCCAATGTTCAACTATGTTGTAATTTTTAAAAAGTGGTAGTTTGGAATCAATAATTCCAGATAAAATCACTATACCATCTTCTTTAAGAAATTTTGGTAGATCTTTTAACGCTTCAATTAATATTTCTGCAATTATATTTGAAACGATCAAGTCAAAGTTTCCATCAACGTTCGAAAATAAATCCGATTGTCTTATTTCAACATCAACATTATTTCTTTCAACATTTTCTTTTGCTGCTTCAACAGCTAAAGGATCATTATCCACTCCAAGAACTCTACCAGCACCAAGTTTTTTAGCTAAAATACTTAATATAGCACTACCACACCCTAAATCCAAAACATCCATGCCAGTCCTTAAATACTTCTTTAAAAACTTTGCACTAAGCTTTGTCGTATCGTGAAGTCCCGTTCCAAATGCAAGACCTGGGGTAATTCTAATAACTATCTCCCCATCCACATTGTTATGATCTGGATCAACATAAACTCCTTCAATGAATTCAAAAGGCTTTGTAATTAAATTTTTCACCCAATCTTCAGAAGTTGTTGTCCTATTTTCAACAAATTCTAAGTTAAATGGCAGAAAAATTTTTTCTTGTTTTTCTTCAAAAACCAAAACCAAAAAAGTACCTTCTTTTGTTTCATAAAAATAATAATTTTTTATATTATTCTCAAAAAAGTACTCTTCAATTTTTTCAATCTGATCTTGAGAAATTTTGTAAACAAATTCGTTAAACACTTTATTCAAATCTACTCACCACCCAAATATAACCCTTGATCTTTGAGAACATACATTCTACCATAAGATGGCAAAAACACAACAGGATTCGTATGTTTTCCATTTATTCTTACTTCAAAATGCAAGTGAGGGCCAGTACTAATTCCTGTTGACCCCACTCTTCCAAGAAGTTCTCCTTTACTTACAGTTTGCCCTTTATAAACACTAACCTTAGACATATGACCATAAACTATCTCATAGTTTCCATATTTTACAATTACTGCCAATCCATATCCTCCATACTCACCTGCATGAGTTACTACACCGTTTGTGGCAGAAAAAATTGGACTTCCTTCTGGAGCTGCTATATCAAGACCTGTATGAAAAGTTCTTTTTTGATATATAGGGTGAATACGCGAGCCATATGTTGAAGAAATTTTTCCATATACAGGCCAAATAAAACTTTTATCATATACGTTAAACGCTACACCAACATAATCTATTGGTATAAATAATTTCTGCCCAACATAAATAAAACTACTAAGTAGATTGTTAGCCTTTTTGATTGCATCAACTGTTGTAAAAAATCGGAGTGAAATATCGTACAGTGTATCTCCTTGTTTTACTTCATAAATTATTCCATTTGGCTGTGGAATCTTTATTGATTGTCCCACCTTAAGATGATAAGGATCAATATCATTCCAATCAAGTATAACTGAAGGTGAAACATTAAATTCCTTGGAAATTAAATAAAGGGTGTCTCCAGGTTGAATATAGTAATTTAAAATATAATAATTTGCAAATAAACTTGCAGCTATCAAAAAAAAGAATATTGCTAAAACTTTTTTATTCACCTTATACACTCCTTTCACCATTTACAAAATTTATTTTATCATATACTCCACAAAAAATACAAATTGATAAAAGTCAGAATAAAATAGTATTAGTTAAAAAAAGCACATTCGAAAAAATGCGCAAAAAAACAGTTGAATAAGTTATTTAATATTAATCATTTTTAATAAATATTAACAACTTTTGCCAAAAATATAAATTATTGTTAATATACAAGTTAGAACTAAACGCTAAAAAGAAGGGGGATATACATGACTGCAACTATTAGAGTAAGAATGAGCACGGCAGATGCCCACTACGGTGGAAATCTTGTCGATGGTGCAAAAATATTGCAACTTTTTGGCGATGTGGCAACTGAATTACTCATTAGGCATGACGGAGATGAAGGTCTTTTTAGAGCGTACGATAATATCGAATTTTTAGCACCTGTGTATGCTGGTGACTTTATTGAGGTTACAGGAGAAATAGTTGAGGTAGGAAGAACCTCAAGGAAAATGGTCTTTGTTGCAAAAAAGGTCATAACTGCAAGACCAGATATCAATGACAGTGCAGCAGACGTTTTAGAGGAACCTATAATCGTATGTAAAGCAAGTGGTACATGCGTTGTACCATTAGAAAAACAAAGGAAAAGGTGAGAGCATGGAAAAACTCATAATTACAGTTGCCGTTACCGGTGCAGAAGTTACCAGAGAAAAGCAACCCAATTTACCGATCACTCCAGATGAAATAGCCGATGCGGTATATGAATGCTATCTTGCCGGTGCATCAATTGCCCATGTTCACGCAAGATTAGATGATGGAACTCCAACCCAATCGTATGAAGTATACAAAGAAATAAAAGAAAAAATTGAAAAAAAGTGTGATATTATTTTCCAACCTTCTACAGGTGGTGCAACTTGGCATACTTTTGAAGAAAGAATGCAGCCATTACTTACCAACCCAGAAATGGCAACTTTGAGTGCTGGAACATGCAACTTTGGAAACGATGTCTTTTTAAATCCAATGGAATATATCGAAAAATTTGCTATTGAAATGAAAAAAAGAAATATAAAGCCTGAAATTGAAGTATTTGAAAGAGGAATGATTGAAACTGCAATTAAACTTGTTGATAAGGGACTTTTAAATCCTCCTTTGCATTTTGATTTTGTAATGGGTGTTCCCGGCGCAATTCCAGGAACTATTGAAGATCTTGTCTATCTCGTATCCAAAATACCACCTGGTTCTACATGGAGCGTTGCTGGAATAGGTAGATATGAATTACCACTTGCAGTACATGCAATTTTAATGGGCGGTCATGTAAGAGTTGGCTTTGAAGATAATATCTATTACAAAAAAGGCGAACTTGCAAAGTCAAATGCCCAATTAGTAGAAAGAATTGTAAGAATCGCAAAAGAATTGGGAAGGGAAATAGCAACACCAGATGAGGCAAGAAAAATACTAGGAATAAGAAAGGAGTGAAACTATGATAAATAAAAGAGGATGCCCATATGGAACTCACAGAGTGATAGAACCAAAAGGTACTTTACCACAGGCAGCAAAAAAAATTGATAATACAATGGAAATATATACAAACGAAATATTAATTGATGTAAAAACATTGAATGTCGACTCTGCAAGTTTTACACAAATAAAGGAATCCTGTAACAAAGACATTGATTGTATGAAAAAAACAATCCTTTCCATAGTAAACGAGAGAGGAAAGCTGCAAAATCCTGTAACAGGCAGTGGGGGAATGCTAATCGGAGTAGTAGAAGAAATAGGAAGTGATTTAAAAACAGATCTCAAAGTTGGTGATAAAATAGCTACACTAGTTTCTCTCTCTCTAACTCCTCTTAAAATCGACGAAATACTAAATATTAAGATCGATGCTGATCAGGTTGACATAAAAGGAAAAGCAATTTTATTTGAAACAGGCATATACGCAAAACTTCCAGATGATATTCCAGAAAAGCTTGCACTTGCGGTATTAGATGTTGCTGGAGCACCCGCTCAAGTAAATAAACTGGTTAAAAAAGGTATGACTGTAGCTATAATCGGTGCTGGCGGTAAATCAGGATTATTGTGCTGCTATCAAGCAATGAAAAATGTTGGTAGTAGTGGCAGGGTAATAGCAATTGAATATTCCCAAGAAAACGCTGAAAAAGTTAGAAAACTAAACCTAGCTCATGATGTAATTGTTGCAGATGCAACAAAACCTGTAGAAGTTTACAACGAATTTTTAAAAGTTACAGGTGGACAACTTGCAGATGTAACCATAAACAATGTAAATGTTCCAACAACTGAAATGTCATCGATACTTATAACAAAAGATGAAGGAATTATCTATTTCTTTAGTATGGCCACATCATTTACAAGAGCTGCACTTGGTGCAGAAGGCGTTGGAAAAGATGTAACTATGATTATAGGAAATGGATACACAAAAGGACACGCAGAGTTGAGCTTGAACATCTTGAGAGAGTCAAAAGAAATAAGAAAACTCTTTGAAGAAAAATATTGTTAAGGGGGAAGCTGCATGAGAAATTACAAAGAAATTCCACTTTGGAAAAACGTTAGCGAAGAAGAATGGAATGATTGGAAATGGCAAATAAGAAACAGGATCACCGATGTTGACACATTAAAACAAGTAATTAACTTAACACCTGAAGAAGAAAATGGAATAAGAAATAGTTTGAAAACACTTAGGATGGCAATAACCCCATATTATGCATCATTAATGGACCCAGACAATCCAAAATGTCCTATTAGAAGACAAGCAGTTCCAACGATAAAAGAGCTCGAAGTAAAACCGTGGGATATGGTAGATCCTTTGCATGAAGATGAAGATTCGCCTGTTCCAGGACTTACCCACAGATACCCTGATAGAGTTTTGCTCCTTGTAACTGATATGTGTGCAATGTACTGTAGACACTGCACAAGAAGAAGATTTGCTGGTCAACACGACAGAGCAAGAACAAAACAAGAAATAGATGCAGCAATTGAATACATAAGAGAAACACCGCAGGTTAGGGATGTTCTACTCTCTGGTGGGGATGCATTACTTGCTGGAATTGATATGCTCGAATATATTTTAAAGGAACTAAGGAAAATAAAGCATGTTGAAATTATTAGAATTGGCTCAAGAGCTCCTGTTGTGATTCCACAAATAGTAACAAAAGAATTAACTGATATGCTAAAAAAATATCACCCAATATGGCTCAATACCCATTTTAACCATCCAAAAGAAATTACACCTGAAAGCTCCAGAGCATGTGAAATGCTAGCAGATGCTGGTATTCCACTTGGAAATCAATCTGTTTTACTACGCGGTGTAAACGATAGTCCATATATCATGATGGAACTTGTACACCAACTTGTAAAAATAAGAGTAAGACCGTATTATCTATACCAGTGTGATCTTTCACAGGGAATTTCACATTTTAGAACATCCATTGGAACGGGTCTTAGAATAATTGAAAGTTTAATAGGACACACCTCTGGTTTTTGTGTTCCTACATACGTTGTTGATGCTCCCGCAGGTGGAGGAAAAATTCGTCTTATGCCAGAATACCTTATTTCTTACTCTGATAAAACTGCAATCCTTAGAAACTATGAAGGGGTTATCGTAGCATATCATGAACCTGAAGACACTGAAAGTGACGTCGATGACAGTGAATACAGAGAAAAATACAAATTGAGCGGTATTGCTTCATTATACGATAGCAAAAAAATCTCAATGGAGCCAGCTCACCTTGAAAGACATGAAAGAATTAGAAAATGGAAAGAAAAAAGAGGTGAAAAAAAGTGAAATATTCCGATTTAAAAGTCGGTGATACATACGAAAAATCTCAGGTTGTTGAAGATCAACATGTTGTAAGTTTTGCTCAAATAACGGGAGATAAAAATCCTGTACATCTTGATGAAGAATACGCAAAAAATTCAGTTTTTGGTGGTAGAATTGCTCATGGAATTTTACTTCTTGGATATATATCTGCAGTTCTTGGAATGGAATTTCCAGGTCCTGGAACAATTTACATGTCTCAAAATGCTAAATTTTTAAAACCAGTCTATATTGGTGAAAAAATAAAGATAGTAATTAAAATTGTAGAAAAAGATGATAATAAAAAGAGAGCAAAGCTTTCAACAAATATATACAAAGAATCTGGAGAACTTGCAGTAGAAGGGGAGGCTATGGTGTCATTGAAATTTCTATGATTAAAACATTTGAAAAACACAAAGTTATAGCAATTGTTGGGCTTGAAAAAAATACAGGAAAAACGGAAACATTTAATTTTTTACTTAAAAACCTTAATAAAAGATACACCTTGGGAATTACCTCAATTGGGATTGATGGCGAAGAAAAGGATCAGGTAACATTTACTAAAAAGCCTAATATTTTTGTAGAAAAAAATATAATCTTTGCCACAACAGAAAAATATTTTAAAATGAAAGATTTTTCAGCAGAAATTCTTTATGTTTCTGATAGAAGAACATCTACTGGAAGAATAATAATAGCCCGTGCAAGAGAAAGAGGGAAAATAATTCTTGCCGGGCCTACTACAATTGATTGGTTAAATGAAATTAACAACAAATTATTTAATTTTGGTGCAAAAAAGATACTAATAGATGGTGCACTTTCTAGAATAAGCAGTTCTTCAATCAGTGATGCTGTAGTTCTTGCAACAGGTGCAGCAATTAGCCTTGATGTAGAAAAGATCGCATCAAAAACCATAGATCTAATCTACAAAATTAATCTTCCAAAATACAAACTTTATAACCTAAACAATATAAACCTTGAAAAGGGAATTTACTTAAAAGATCTTAAATTACTGGGTGAAAGTACCTTAAATTTTGAAGATTTTGATAAATTAAAAGAGGTAAAAGAAATAATAATCATAGGTGCATTAACAGATAGCTTTGTTAAAAAACTTATAGACAAAAATATAATATTAGACATAATTGTCAAAGATTTTTCAAAAATTTTTGCAAAATCTTCTACACTCAAGCTCTTTAAAAAACTTGGAGGGAACATATTTGTATTAAACAAACCAAATCTATGCCTTATTACTATCAATCCAACTTCACCATATGGATATCAAATAAATGAGGGACTTTTAATTGAAAAAATTTCAAAAGAAATTGATATTCCAGTGGTAAATATCAGAAAGGTTGATAACATATGAATACAGGTTTTGAATACATAAGAAAACAATTAGATTTTTCATCACCACTTGGTAAAAAAGCATTTGAAAATATAAAAATAATGAATAACAAAGAAGAAATTAAAAAAAATCTTCAAGCAATTGAAGTTTTTAATAATATTGAAGAAAAAAACATTGAAAAAATCAAACAAATTCTTTCACACATTCAAGATATAGAAGAAACAATTAAAAAGTTAAGTTTTGAATGCACTCTAGATGAAATTGAGCTTTTCCAAATAAAAGTTTTTTCAATATTTTCACAGGACTTGTTAAAATTACTTAATACTTTAGAAATTTACAATATTTTCAATTTGGAAAATATTGAAGAAGTTATAGAAATACTTGATCCACGCGGTGAAAGACTTCCTACATTTTATATATACGAAGAATACGATAAAAATCTAAAAGAGATAAGAAAAATAAAAGAAAGTGAAAATGATGAAAGCAAATTACTTGAAATCCTTTCAAGAGAAAAAGAAATTGAAAGAGAAATTTGTGAAAAACTATCTAAAAAACTACATAAATTTTCAAATAAGCTCCTTAAGAATTTTCGAATAATTTCATTTCTTGATCTGTCTATTTCTAAGTACGAGTTATCAAAAAAGTTAAATTTAAAAATGCCACAGATTAACAGTTCTTTTGAAATAATATATGAAAAATTATTCAACCCTGAGGTTGAAAATTTATTAAATGAGCGAGGAAAAAAATTCCAAAAAATTGATATTACTTTGAATCCAGGAACTCAGATAATAACAGGAGCAAATATGGGGGGTAAAACTGTACTTTTAAGAACGATTGCACTATCACAAATGATGTTTCAGATGGGGTTCTATGTTCCAGCCGAATTTTCTAAACTTCCAATTTTTGATGAAATTTTCTTTGTTTCTGGAGATTTTCAAAATATAAAGCTTGGACTTTCTTCTTTTGCAGCCGAAATGGAAATAATAAACAATATATATAATGAAATAAAGAGTGGTAAAAAGATACTTATCCTTTTAGACGAACCTGCAAGGACAACAAATCCAACTGAAGGTAGTGCTATTGTAAAAACCATATCAAACCTTTTCAACAGAGGAAATGTTATCTGTGTAATTTCAACGCATTTTGACAATGTTATTGACAAAGAAATGAGGCATTTAAGGGTCAAAGGACTAAAAGATGTTGAAAAAATAGATCCAAGCAAAGATATTCAAGACTATTTCGATTATTCAGTTGAAGAAGTTCAGCTTTATAACCCACCAAAAGAAGCATTAAAGATACTTAAAATTTTAAAAATAGATAATGATATAGTTTCTAAAGTCGAGGAGGTATTAACTGATGAAAAGCAAATTAGGTCTTGATTTTAAAAAAGTTGAATATGCAAGAAAACTTTCTAAAAAGATAGCTGACGGAGTAAAAGAATTTGTTGAGCCGCGTTCTACAACATCAATCGAAAGAACAATATGCAGATTCTTGGGAATTGATGGAGTAAATGCCGAAGGCGTGCCTCTTCCAAATGTTGTTGTTGATCATCTAAAAGAAAATGGATTAATTGAAATGGGAGCGGCATATTGTATTGGCAACGCAATTATCGAAACAGGACTTTCACCTCAACAAATTGCTGAAGAAATTGCTGAAAAAAAATTGAATATAGGAAAATTAAAAATGAATTCTTTAGATAAAGTTCTTGATACACTAGAGCCTTATGTACACCAGACCATAAACAAGATAAAAGAAAACAAAGAAACGCGTGAAAGAATGATAAGGGAAATTGGCGAAGGAAAACAACCATATCTTTACGTTATAGTTGCAACAGGAAATATATACGAAGATGTTGTTCAAGCTCAAGCAGCTGCAAGACAAGGAGCAGATATTATAGCTGTAATACGTTCTACAGCACAAAGCTTGCTTGATTATGTTCCATATGGTCCAACAACTGAAGGATTCGGTGGAACTTATGCAACCCAAGAAAACTTTAGAATAATGAGAAAAGCTCTTGATGAGGTTTCATACGAAGTTAAAAGGTATATACGCCAGGTTAATTATGCTTCTGGACTCTGTATGCCAGAAATAGCTGCAATGGGTGCACTTGAAAGATTGGATATGATGCTAAATGATGCACTGTATGGAATACTCTTTAGAGATATTAATATGCAAAGAACAATAATAGATCAACACTTTTCAAGAGTTATCAACGGCTTTGCAGGAATAATAATAAACACAGGAGAAGACAATTATCTTACAACTGCTGACGCATATGAAGAGGCACACACTGTACTTGCCTCACAATTTATAAATGAACAACTTGCATTAATGGCAGGAATTCCTGAAGAGCAAATGGGGCTGGGTCACGCATTTGAAATGAATCCGGATATAGAAAACGGATTTTTATATGAACTTGCACAAGCTCAAATGGCTAGAGAAATATTCCCAAAAGCTCCACTAAAGTACATGCCTCCAACAAAATACATGACTGGAAATATTTTCAAAGGAATCGTTCAAGATGCTATGTTCAACGTTGTATCTATATGGACCAAGCAAGGAATTCAACTTCTTGGTATGCTAACAGAAGCTATTCACACTCCATTTATGTCAGATAGGTACCTTGCCATTGAAACTGCAAAATACATATTCAACAATATGAGAAATATTGGTGATGAAATTTACTTTAAAGAAGACGGAATAATTCAAAAAAGAGCAAAACAAGTACTTGACGAAGCAATAGAACTATTGGAAAAAATTGCTGAAGATGGTTTGTTTAAAGCTCTAAGCAAAGGTGTATTTGCAAACGTAAAAAGACCAATTGACGGTGGAAAAGGACTCGATGGCGTCTTCTTAAAAGGAAAAAATTACATTAACCCATTTATCGAAAAAATGTTAGAAGGAAGGTGCTAAAAATGAGTGGATACAATCTTGAAAAGAAAAATATAGATAAAACTCTTAATCTAAAAGCAGTCAAACCATATGGAGATACAATGAACGATGGAAAAGTACAAGTTAGCTTTACTTTGCCAGTTCCATATGGAGATGAAGCAGTAGAGGCAGCAAAAATACTAATGAAAAAAATGGGGCTTGAAAATCCACAAGTTGTGTTTTCAAAAGAGCTTACAAAAGGTTTTACATTCTTTATAGGTTACGGAGACTGTATTCACACAGTCGATTATGAAAGCATACATGTTCCAAAAGTTCAAGTTGATGAAATGACAATGTATGAAATCGATCAATTTATAAAAGAAAAAATTGGAAGGAAAATAGTAGTTGTAGGTGCAACAATTGGCACTGATGCACACACGGTTGGCCTTGATGCAATTTTAAACATGAAAGGATTTGCAGGACACTACGGACTAGAAAGATACGAAATGTTCGAAGTTTACAATATGGGAAGTCAGGTTCCTGTTGAAGAATTTGTTAAAAAAGCTATTGAAGTAAAAGCCGATGCTTTACTTGTTTCACAAACGGTTACACAAAAAAATATCCACATAAAACATTTAACGGAATTAGTAGAGCTACTTGAAGCAGAAGGAATACGCGATAACGTTATATTAGTAGTAGGTGGTCCAAGAATTACCCACGAACTTGCAAAAGAACTTGGATATGATGCGGGCTTTGGCCCAAATACATTTGCAGAACATGTTGGAGCTTTTGTTGCAAAAGAACTTTATAGAAGAATGCAAGCAAAATGAAAAGGTTAGTTTTAATATTTACAATTTTAATTGCTATTTCTTGCTTTTCAGATGACAAATTACTTCATATGAATGTATCGAGCGTCTTAGAATCTATTTTCTCATCCTTTTCAGATAAAAGTGAAGTTATTACTTTTTCAATAGGGATTGCAAAAGAAGTGTACGATCTATTATCTAAAAATGGCGTATGCGATTTTTTACGATATACTTGCAGATATATATGGTATAATGCTATATAAAATGCATAAATTTAAAGGCTATAAATTTTCAATAGTTATTGCACTTGAATTTTAAGCCCTATGGAAATTCCATAGGGCTTTATTCATACCTTAATGCATCAACAGGATTAAGCTTTGAAGCTTTAATTGCAGGATAAATTCCAAAAAATAATCCAATAAGGCCTGATATAACAAATGATAGAATAATTTGATCAACTCTAAAGTGTGGAGTAACATTTATAAATTTACCTATAAAGTTTGAAAAGACCATTCCCATAATTACTCCAATTATTCCAGCACTAACTGTTAAAATGGATGATTCAATTAAAAATTGAAGCATAATATTTGAATTTGTTGCACCTATTGCCTTTTTTATTCCTATCTCACGTGTTCTTTCAGTAACTGACACCAACATAATATTCATTATTCCTATACCACCGACAAGAAGTGAAATCCCTGCTATAGCTCCAAGAACTAAATTAAGCATTCCTGTAACTTGATTTATAGTATCAAGTATTTCATCCTGACTTAAAATTTTATAAGAATCCTCATCTTTTAACCTTGAAAATAAAAATATTTCTAGTTCATCTTTTGCTTGCTCTACCACTTCGCTATTTTTTGCCTTAGCAAAAAATTGATTTACAGTATCTAATTTTAATAACCTTTGCTCAACCGTTGTAAATGGTATGAATACTACATTGTCTACATTTAAAAATAATTTTGATCCTGTTTCTTCAAGAACTCCAACAACTTTTAACGGCAAAAACCTATTATTAATATATAGCTTTATTTCTTTTCCTAAAGGATCTTCTTCTCCAAATAATTCTTCAGCCACATAACTTCCTATTACAGCAACCTTTAAACCACCTTCAAAGTCAAGCGCATTAATTAGTCTTCCACTTTCTACCTTGAGGCCAAATATATTTATAAAATCTGGATTTGTAGCATAAAATTGTGTTGAAATAGTATTTTCAGCATATTTGAAATTACCATTCGATGAAAAGCTTGGAGTAATGTCGGTAAGATACATCGCTTGCCTTTTCATTTCTTCAATATCATCCAAAGTAAGTTTTCCATATTTTGTCCTCTTTGCCATTACAAAAAAAACATTTGATCCTATTGATTCAATTTCACTTTTTACTGAGTAAGTTGCACCATTTCCAAGTGAAAGTACTATTATTACTGCCATTACTCCAATCACTATTCCAAGCATAGAAAGAAAAGATCTCATTTTATTGTACATCAAACTTCTTATAGCCTCTTTAAACATCTCGTAAATCATAGATATCTCTCCTCTTGGATCTTTCCATCTCTTAGAAAAATTACATGATTTCCCAAGAGTTCCAACTCAGGGTCATGAGTTACAATTACAACGGTCATACCATCTTTATTTAAACGCTTAAATATCTCTAAAATATCTTCTCCACTCTTTGAATCCAAATTACCAGTTGGTTCATCTGCCAAAATATAACTTGGCTCATTTGCAAGTGCCCTTGCAATAGCAACTCTTTGCATTTGTCCTCCTGATAGTTGTGTTGGTTTGTGATTAATTCTATCACCAAGTCCAACTAACTCCAGCAATTCTTTCGCCCTCTTACGCCTCTTTTTCAAAGGAACTCCTTTATACATCATCGGAAGTTCTACATTTTCAAGTGCTGTAAGTCTTGGAAGCAAATTAAATTGTTGAAAGACAAAGCCTATCTTTTCACCTCTAATTTTTGCAAGTAATTTATCGTTTAGCTTACTTACATCAACACCATCTATATAAACATTTCCACTAGTTGGTTTATCAAGACATCCCATAATGTGTAAAGTAGTTGATTTCCCGGATCCTGAAGGCCCCATAATGATAACGAATTCTCCTTTTTTTATTTTAAACGATATTCCATCCAAAGCTTTGACATCCACATCACCCATTTTATAGATTTTTTTAACCTGATTCATTTCAAAGACTATTTCCATATACTCACCTCTTTCTTTATTTACCAGGTCTTACAAGTGGAGGTGGTGCAGCATTCCCAGCTTTACTTAAATTCTTACTTAAAGATTTATTTTGAATTAGTACAACATCCCCTTCATTTAATCCTGATACAACTTCTACAAAATCTTCAGTAATTGCACCAATTTTAATTTCTCTAAGCTCACTAATGGGATTATTATTTTCATCTTCTCCAGTTTTTACTTGAACATACCTTTTTCCATTTTTTACTATCACTGCGTTTGTTGGAACTTTTAAGACATCTTTCTTGTTAATCGTTAAAATTTCACCTTCACATGATGCTCCTATAAAAATATTTTCAGGAAATTTTACCTTATTAATATCAGCTCTTATTGTTGCTGTTGTCACATTTGCAGATGAGATATTAGCAATTTGCTTATAGGTAACCTCTCCTTGCAATATTTCAGAATTTCCTTCAACTTCAATACTTATTTTTTGACCTACCTGTACCTTTGAATAATCAATAATATCAATAGTTCCTTCAAATTCAAAATTATACCTATCTAAAATTACGCATAAAGCTTGATTTTGATTTACCAGGTCCCCAACTTTTTTTGAAAAATTTACAATATATCCAGATATTGGCGCCTTTATAACAGTATTTACAAAATCATCGTATGCCTTTTCACATTGAAGTCTCTTTAATTCTTCCTCGAGTGTTCCATTTCCTTTTACCATTTCATATGAGAGTTTTGCATTTAAATAAGAAATCTTATAATCTTCATCATCAATCTTTAAAATTGGATCTCCTTTTTCAACAAAATCACCCTCATTTACGTAAACTTCTACAACTTTTCCTGAAACCTCCGGATAAATCGTCATATAATTTTTTGGTATGATTTTTCCAGTTGCACTTACCGATTCTACCAAGTCTGATTTTTTAACTGTATATTCTATACTTTTTACAAGCGCTACATTATCCTTATTAGAGTTTAAACCACATGAAGAGATTAATAAAATCAAAATCATTAAAGAAAGAATAAAAGCTTTCTTTTTCACTCTAGCACCTCCTCAATAAGAGACAAAAGATCGTATCCTAAAAAGCTATAGATATTTAGCTTTTTAATAAAGATAGAAAATTCTACATTTTCAAGATTATATTCTTCTATCAAATATTCATATTCTGATATCTTATATTCATTTTCAGTTACTAACCCCTTTTCAAACTTTTCTTTAACTTTTTCCAAGTTAATTTCTTTTATCTTTTTCTCAATTAATGCTATTTCATAATCATTATTAGAGTTTTCAAGTTCGTAAAAAAATTGTTCATATTGGTTTTCTAACATATCGATCTTTTCTTGGAGATTTTTTGATGCTATTTCATAGTCAATTAAAATATTTTCTTTTTCAAGCTTTTTATTTCCGAATAAATCTAATGTAAAGCTCAAATAGACTTTAGGCTTAAATTCTTTATCACTGCTACCTTCTTTGTAGTCATAGTCAATGGAAAAACCCAAGTTTATATTTGGTACATAAAGTTGATATAATCTTTCTTTTTTCAATTCATTTAGCTGTTTTTGAACCTTTAAGGCTTTTAAATCTAACCTTTTTCCAAAATCTTTCTGTGGTAAGTTAACTTCAAAAATACTTAATGGAAAGCCAGAATATTTTTCATATTCACTTTTTTTACTTTCATAGCTTTTTAAATTTTTTTGCAACATAAGCAAAGATTTTTTCTCATTAAGATACTCTATCTGAGAGATAATACCCTTTGAGTATTTTTCTTCAACTTTTTTAAACTCTTCTTTCTTTAATTGATACAATTTAGAGTAGATTTCATACATTTTGGAATAGTAAAGGCTATAATACGCATTATTTAGGTATTCTATAACCTTTTGATTTTTTACATTGAGTAAATTCCATTTTGCATTTAAAAGAGAAATTTTCTCTTCTAAATCCTCTTCATCACTATTATCAAACAAATTTTTGCTAATTGAAATACCATATGAATCTTTGAATTCATCATTAACAAATCTAAAGTTGCCACTTAGATTAATATCAAAATTAAAAACATTAAAATCTATTTCAACAGGAAATGTTAGAACATCTTTATTAGCTGAAAAATTTGCACTCACACTAAAATCATCGGAAAAACTGAAAGTCACTGGCACACTTAACTGATAACTATCAAAGTCGTATTCAAATGAAACCTTATTAAAATTTGTACCAAAACTTAAGCTATATCCTTTCTCATAAGATAAATTGATGTAATTTTTTAATGCTTGAAGATATTCTGGAGAATTTTCAACGTAATTTCTTATCTCCTCTTGCATATTTGAAAAAATAAGGCTTGAAAAGACAAAAATAAATATTAATATTATTTTCTTCAATTTTAATCACCCCAATTTATAACCAATGCTTCTTTTAAAATATCTTCGATACTCCTTTCAGAATATTTTGAAATATCTATTAATTTAGTAATATAATTCATCTTTTTATTTTCAATTTGAAGCAAAGCGTTAAGATAAGAAATTTGTGCTTGATTGTATTGAGACTTTTCAACTAATCCCTTTTCATATCTTACTTTAGTATAATTCAAATTTTCTTCTTGATATTTTCTATTTGCCTCTAAAACTTCAAGTTCCTTTTTAATAAGTTCGAGTTCATCATTAAAAGATGAAATACTTTTTTCAATACTTTCTTTTAAATCTTCAAGGTTAATTTTTGAAATTTGCAGGTCAATTTCTTTTTGCCTTTTTTCAGATTCTGAGAGATAATCTTTTTCAACCATATATTCATC